>PKTU01000030.1 GCA_002869005.1 Deltaproteobacteria bacterium | reverse complement strand
TTTGTCAGCGCGCTCGCCGATGCTGCCGGTATCGAGGTGCCCGACATCGTCACCTATGAGCGTGGTCAGCTCGTGGACGTCATCACCGACATGGAACAGTACTTTCACGGCAAGCGTGTCGCCCTTGTGGGCGACCCCGACCAACTAGTAGCCCTCACAGAGTTTCTTGTGACTCTGGGCATGGTTCCAGCCTACGTGGTGACGGGTACGCCCGGCAAAAAGTTTGAGAAGCGCATCGCCGAACTTACTGAAGGGCTACCGACAAAAGTGAAGGCGGGCGGAGACCTCTTTCTCCTCCACCAGTGGATCAAAGAGGAGTCGGTGGACCTTATCATCGGCAACACCTACGCCAAATACATCGCACGCGATGAAGATATCCCGCTCGTCAGGCATGGCTTCCCAATCGTCGACCGCATCGGCCACATCCTCTTCCCCACAGTAGGCTACAGGGGCGGTATGAGGCTCGTTGAGAAGATCCTTGACGCTATCCTCGACCGCAAGGACCGCGATTCCTCTGAAGAGTCCTTCGAGTTGGTGATGTAGGAGACAACGATGAGCCTTACGACCAGACCCGCCACCGAAGCGGACGCAAGCCAAATGGCTACACTCCTGAGCGAACTTTTCTCCATTGAGAGGGACTTCACTCCGGAGCGCGATAAGCAGCTTAAGGGACTTTTACTGCTTATTTCAGCCGGCGACGCTTCAAAGGTCTTCGTGGCTGAAGATGATGGCCCCGTAGTTGGAATGGTCACCGGACAAATACTCGTCTCGACTGCCGAGGGCGGCCCCGTCGCCCTCATAGAGGACCTGATAGTAGAGAAAAACTCCAGGGGCACCGGGGTCGGCGCTCATCTCCTGAAAGAGGTCGAAGAGTGGGCGAAGTCTAAGGGCGCAAGCCGCCTCCAGCTCCTGGCCTACAAAGACAATGGCCCCGCCGAGAAGTTCTATAAGGATTCCGGCTGGGTAAAGACAAACCTTATCTGTTTAAGAAAAACCGGCGGTGAAAGCACTCTATGCCCCGGTCGAAGCGAACTTTAAAAATAATCGGAGAAAGAAAAATGCGTAAAGTAGCTATCTACGGTAAAGGCGGCATCGGCAAATCCACCACAACCCAGAACACAGTCGCAGGTCTTGTCGAGATGGGCAAGAAGGTGATGGTCGTCGGTTGCGACCCCAAGGCTGACTCAACCCGGCTTCTGCTTGGCGGCCTGGCTCAAAAGTCAGTTCTCGATACCCTCCGCGAAGAGGGTGAGGACGTCGAGCTTGAAGACGTCGCCAAGACCGGTTACGGCGACTCCGTCTGCGTCGAGTCCGGAGGCCCGGAGCCGGGCGTAGGTTGCGCAGGCCGCGGTATCATCACTTCAATCAACCTTCTTGAAGCCCTTGGGGCCTACGAGGAAGATAAAGGTCTGGATTACGTCTTTTACGACGTCCTCGGCGACGTTGTCTGCGGCGGCTTCGCGATGCCCATCCGCGAAGGCAAAGCACAGGAGATTTACATCGTCGTCTCCGGTGAGATGATGGCGATGTATGCGGCAAACAACATCTGCAAAGGCATCCAGAAATATGCCGAAGGCGGCGGCGTCCGCCTAGGCGGCCTTATCTGCAACTCCCGCATGGTCGACAACGAAGCCGAGATGATCAAAGCACTCGCCGAAAAGCTTGGCACGCAGATGATACATTTCGTACCCCGCGACAATCAGGTTCAGCGAGCCGAGATCAACAGGAAGACGGTTATCGACTTCTCCCCCGAACATGCTCAGGCCGACGAGTACCGCGCTTTAGCCAAGGCGATCGACGAAAACCAGATGTTCGTAATTCCCAAGCCCCTCGAAATCTCAGAGCTTGAGCAGCTCCTCATGGACTACGGCCTCTTCGGCTAAAGGGGACCATTATGGAAAAACCTGAATATCACATACTCGTTTGCGGCTCGTTCAGGGGCGCTGAGGCCAAAGGGGTCTGCCACCAGAAGGGTTCCCTTGAGCTCCTGCCATACATCGAGTCTGAGATAGTGGACCGAGGCCTTGATGCAATGGTCAGCTCCACAAGCTGCCTCAAAGCATGCGACCACGGACCAGTCCTAATAGTCTACCCACAGGGCGATTGGTACGGCGCGGTAGATGAAGAGGTTGCGGATGAGATACTCGACGCCCTCGAAGAGGGTGGCAAAGCGGAGGCGCATTTAATTTAAGCGCGAAAGTGAGACGGTGATGGATACGGGACTCCTCAAGGGACGCGAAAGGCAGATACACGAAAAGGGTGACAAACCCTTTGAGATAGAGTGCGACAAGGGTTCGCTCTCCGGCGCGGTCAGCCAGCGCGCATGTGTCTTCTGCGGCTCCAGAGTGGTTCTGTATCCCATCGCCGACGCTCTCCACCTGGTACACGGGCCAATCGGCTGTGCCTCCTACACCTGGGATATACGTGGCGCGCTATCCTCCGGCCCGCAACTTCACCGCCTATCCTTTTCAACCGATCTAAGGGAGAAGGATGTGATCTTCGGCGGCGAGATCAAACTTGAGCAGGCGCTCGGCGAACTCATCGAGCTTCACTCTCCCAAGGCGGCCTTTGTTTACTCCACTTGCATAGTCGGCATCATCGGCGATGACTTGGAGGCTGTCGCCAAAAGGGCCTCTGAGAAATACGGCATACCGGTAATCCCCGTGCAGTCAGAGGGCTTCAAGGGCAACAAACGCGCGGGTTACAACGCCGCTTGCCGCGCAATGGGGCGCCTCGTAGGCACGGGAGACACCTCCGGGATATCACCGATTTCCGTCAACATCCTCGGTGACTTCAACCTGGCCGGCGAGATATGGATCATCCGCGAATATCTGGAAAGGATGGGCGTTGAGGTAGTAGCCAACATAACCGGGGACGGACGCGTCGAGGAGTTGATGCGCGCCCACGGCGCGGCGGTAAACCTCGTCCAATGCTCCGGCTCCACCATGGACCTTGCCCGCATGATGGATGACAGGTACGGAACGCCGACACTTCGGGTCTCATACTTCGGCGTCGAGGATATGGCGCAGGCCCTTTACGACGTTGCCGATTTTTTCAAAGAGAGGGACCCCGGCATCGTTGAGCGCGCGGCAGCGCTTGTTCGTGAGGAGCTTAGCGTCCTAATGCCAAAGCTGGAGCGTTACAGGAGGGACCTGACCGGTAAGAGAGCCGCACTCTACGTGGGCGGCGCTTTTAAGGCGTTCTCTCTGGTAAAGGCTTTTCGCCTGCTGGGTATGAAGGTTGTCATGGCGGGCTCGCAGACAGGCACGCGCGAGGACTATGAGGAGCTACACGCAGTCACCGATGAAGGTACGATAATAGTCGACGACACCAACCCCCTTGAGCTCGTCCAGTTTATTAAAGAGAAGAGGGTCGACGTGTTGGTGGGAGGTGTCAAAGAGCGCCCCATAGCTTATAAGCTGGGGGTCGGGTTTTGCGACCACAACCATGAGCGCAAAGAGGCGCTTGAGGGATTTGTCGGTATGGCGAACTTTGCAGAGGAGATCCACCGGACGGTGATGAGCCCTGTCTGGCGTTTTGTCCCCCGCAACGAAGAAAGCTGTGGTGAATGATGGGCGAGCCAGCGAAATACGTCTCTTCGACAAATGCTTGTCGGCAGTGCACGCCACTTGGCGCGTGCCTGGCCTTCAAAGGAGTACGCGGCGCGGTACCCTACCTTCACGGATCGCAGGGGTGTGCAACATATATGCGCCGCTACATAATAAGCCATTTCAGGGAGCCCATAGATATCGCCTCCTCCGCGCTTGGAGAGAAGCAGGCGGTATTTGGCGGCGGCCCCAACTTAAAAGAGGGTCTGGTCAATGTCATAGGCAAGTACGAACCGGAGGTTATCGGTATAGCCACCACCTGCCTCACTGAGACGATTGGCGATGATGTAGCCTCAATCCTTATTGAGTTCGACCGAGAGTGGAAGGCTTCCGGCAAGGGTGAACATCCTCAGCTGGTGCGGGTTTCGACCCCCAGCTATCAGGGTAGCCATGTGGAGGGTTTCCACGCGACCGTGCGGGCACTGGCTGATCAGCTCGCCCTCGACGCCGATGGCGTTAAAGAAAAAAGAGTTAACCTCTTCCCAGGCATCGTTTCCACTGCGGATCTAAGGCACTTGAGAGAGCTCGTCGAGGGCTTTGGCCTTACTGCAACGATTCTCCCGGATTACAGCGACACCCTCGACGGTCCGGCGCTTGACCGCTATATGCCGATCTCCCCAGGTTGCACAGGGGTTGAGGATATTAAGGCTATGGGAGCTTCAGGCGCGAGTGTTGAGTTCGGCTCGCTACTGCCCCGCAAATGGAGCGCCGGTGAGCTTTTAAAGGAGCGGTTTGGGCAGCGTTTGGAGACGTTGGGGCTGCCCATTGGTCTCAGGGCGACGGACGCCCTATTTAAAGCCCTGCAATCGATCTCCGGCGCGGCGACCCCGGCTCGCTACAAAGGCCAGCGAGGCCGCCTTCTCGACGCGTACGTTGATGGACACAAATACCTCTAAGGCAAGCGCGCAGTTGTATACGGCGACGAAGAGCTGGCCCTTGGTATGGTCTCCTTTCTCGCTGAGGTTGGCATTCAGCCGGTGGTAGTTGCTACAGGGTCATCCAACGCAGCCTTCGCGGATGCCGTAAAGGGCGCCACGGAGGGGTTGGTGCTTGAAGAGGTCAAGGTCATGGATGGAGTCGATTTCAGCGAGATCGAAGCTCTCGCGGCGGAGGCCGGCCCTGACCTCATGGTGGGCAACTCCAAGGGATACAGGATATCCCGCGAGCTGGGTGTGCCACTAATAAGGGTCGGTTTTCCCATACATGACAGATTCGGGGGCCAGCGCACCCTACACACGGGTTACGAAGGCGCGCTTTCACTCTACGACATTTTAGTAAACGCGGTAATAGCCAAAAAGCAGGAAGATTCGCCCATCGGGTACGCTTACCTCTAGCGGCGTGAGGAATGAGATTATGAATACAGTAATGGATAAGTCGAAGCACCCCTGCTTCAATGAAGACGTCAAGGGCATATGCGGACGAGTTCACCTCCCAGTGGCTCCCAAGTGCAACATAAAGTGCAATTACTGCGACCGCCGCTACGATTGCGTGAATGAGTCCCGCCCCGGTGTTACGACCGCTGTTTTAAGGCCGGATCAAGCGGTTGGCTACCTAGACGCGGTACTCGCGGAGAACCCGGACATTACCGTGGTTGGGATAGCGGGCCCAGGCGACCCTCTCGCAAATCCCGAGGAGACTTTCGCCACCCTTCGGGCTATACGTCAGCACCACCCGGAGATACTCTTTTGCCTCTCCACCAACGGCCTGGCGCTCCCTGCGTACGTCAAGGACCTCGTAGAGCTAGGCGTAAGCCACGTAACAGTCACAGTCAATGCCGTTGACCCTACTATCGGGGCAAAGGTTTATGGCTGGGTGCGGGACGGCAAGGTCATCCACCGCGGTGAAGCCGCCGCGCGGCTGATGTGGGAGCGCCAAAGTGAGGGTATCTCTGCCCTGAAAGAGGCGGGTATCATCGTAAAGGTAAACACCATTCTCATCCCCACGGTGAATGACCGCCACATAGAGGCGATTGCCAGAGAGCTTCAGAACCTCGGGGTCGACGTCCTGAATGTAATGGCGCTTGTGCCCAATGCAGGCACACCCTTTGGTGAGCTTCCGGAGCCCGGCCATGACGATTTAAACGCAGTGCGTAAAGTGGCGGAGGAGTATCTGCCCCAGATGAAACATTGCCAGCGCTGCCGCGCCGACGCGGTAGGGCTTCTCGGGAAAGACCAGTCGGAGAAGTTCGGAGCTATCCTGACCTCCTTTTCCAGCGATCTGGGCCTCGACGTTTCACGCCCCTACGTGGCGGTTGCGACCCGCGAAGGGCTCCTTGTAAATCAGCACCTGGGCGAAGCTGACTCTTTCCAGATATGGGCTAAGGAGGGCGGCGAGTTCAAGCTGGCGGAGACCCGTAAAGCGCCGGCTCGTGGAGATGGCGTCGATAGGTGGCGTAGCTTGGGTGATTTATTGTCTGATTGCCGGGCCGTCCTGGTGAGCGGGTTTGGCGAAACCCCAAACGCCGTGCTTACCTCTATGAGGGTTCCGCCCATTGAAGTCTCAGGGTTTATATCGATGGCGTTGGAGCCGATCTTTGAGGGCAAGGGGCTTGAGCAGCTGAAGAAGCGCCGCTCACCGGCCTGCTCCAAGGGGTTTGGCTGCGGAGGCGACGGCGGCGGCTGCGGATAATCACAGGTGGCGGCAACCCTCTTTAACAGAGTCAACGTACCCCCCGGTGTTCTGGGTTCAGTGCTCTACAATGAGCGGCCGGTGCCCCTTGCCATAGAGGGTGTACGAAGGAGCCATGCGCGGCTCTTTGAAGCATTGAGTAAGTTTGGAGACCGCAAGGAGAGGGTAGATTATTTTCAGGGATATATGGATGTCGCCTTTAGCCTCCACCAATGGCGGGAGGAGGAGATCAAACAATCCCGGCTTGCGATAAAGAACAGCTATGTGCGGTTTTTGCTGGGTTGGATATTTGACTCCAACTCAAGGGAGGGTGCTGTCCTGAAAAGTTGGGTGGAGAGCCGATTTGGCCTTTCGCCCACTTACCACAAGGAGACCCTTGGCGAACGGGATTGCCCCGCTTACTTCTCCTACATGAAAGAGATGGCTAAGGGGCTGGGGGCTACCAACGCCATTTACGAGCAATTAGACCTCCTCTACGAGTTCATACAGGCCGAGCTCTTCACTCTTTACGGGGATGCTGGTCACATCACCCTGTTTCGCGGCGTACATGATTTTGACGAGCATCGCATCATCTCGGTGGACGGCGGTACGCGCTACAGGATAAGGCTTAATAATCTCAATTCCTTTACAAGAGATGTTGAGCGGGCGTGGGAGTTCGGCACCCGCGTAATGGAGGTGCGAGTGCCGACACCAAAGGTCTTCTTCGACGGCGAGCTGCTA
>PKTU01000064.1 GCA_002869005.1 Deltaproteobacteria bacterium | reverse complement strand
TTTGAATAGGTAGAGCTAGACAGATGGCATTGGGAACACCGCTCACTTTTTACATAATGCATAACAACTGTGGAAAATAAGGTTATTAGGAGCATGTTTAGGGGGTATGTTTGGGGGTATGGGAAAAACTCCATGAGATGAAAGCCTTGGCATTACAGGGCTTTAGCCGATAGATTAAATGGCCTGCACCCCATAAGAAAACGAGGTCCGCTCCCATTACAGGGAGCGGACCTTTTTCATTGTTTAGCAGGAAAGCTCTTCGATTCTGGCGATAAGCCTGGAAAGATCGCTGGAGTTGGATAGCCGGTGGTCGCCGCCCTTGACCAACTCGACCGTTACGTTACCGGAGGTTATCAACCGCGCCGCCGACAGTGATGTCTCCCAGGGGATCCTCTCATCCAACAAACCGTGGATTAGTTTGACGGGGCAGGGGATTTGTATCGGCGCGCCGAGGACGAGGTGCGCGCGGGACTCATCGATAAAGCGCTTGGTCATTATTGCGCCATCTCCTAGGTCGATTACTCCTTCGCGGGAGAGCTCTTCAAGCTGGCTCTCAGCTAAGCGATTCTCGACGACGTTTATCGTAAAGTCCGCCGCACAGGCCAAGGTTATTACGGCATGAGTTTTTGAAGAAGCCTCTTCGGCGACCATTAGCGCTATCCAGCCGCCCATAGAGGAGCCAACGAGAATTTGTGGCCCGCGAGTGAGTTGCTCCACCGCCGCCAGGGCTTCATCCCGCCAATCGCCGAGAGTTCCCTCTTTGAACTCATCTAAGGTTCCGCCATGCCCGGAGTAGTCAAATCTGACAAAGGAGCGCCCGCTCTTCTTTGCCCAATTCCACAGCGCGGAGGCTTTTTCACCGAACCTCACGGAGGAGTAGCCGCCGAAAAAGATGACACCGGGGCCCTCGCCGATGATCCTATCAAATGTTATAGGGCGTCCAGATACCCTGATAACGCCACCCTCTTCAATCTTCATTTAATATCCCCACAGATAACCGTAATAGGCCTTTCGGCTGTGTATACCGATGCCGAATACGCGGTATCGGGATCCCCGTCAATCTGTATCCGCCCACTCGGGTTTTTAAAGGCAACCTCCTTTGCGAAAAACCTTAACGCGCCCCCCTTGCCAATGAAGCCTCCGGTTAGCACTGAGAGGTAGAGGCGCAGGAGCGCTATCCTGCCCTCCCCAGTTGCCAGCGCCTCAACCCCCACATTCTCCAGAGTAGCCTTCTTCCCGAAGCGGAAAACGCCTCCGTAAAAGGGGCCTCTCAGGAGTGTTGCCGTGCCGACGCTAACCCCTTTGCCGTCAACAACGAGATCAATCTCATCGACAACGGGTTTAACCATTCTTTTGATGAAGCTCACTGCGTAGGCGAAGCGGCCGATGATTTTCTTTAACCTCAGGCTGACCATGTGTACCGCGTCGGCGTCAGGCCCCGCCGAGATGGCAAGGAGGAAGGGCTTTGTATATTCAGGGGTTTTGATCAACCCCGGATAGATCTTTTTTGCCTCACCTTTTTCGATTAGCTCAAGCACCCCGTCGTGGGTGGTTGGTATGCCAAGGTGGCGGGAGACCAGATTGAGCGTACCAAGAGGTATAAAGGCGAGCGTAACCCCCTCTTTTGCGCCCTCAACTACTTCACGCAGGGTTCCGTCACCCCCGCACGCCACCAGCACCTTGCCACTTGCAGAGAGCTCACTTGCCAAACGAACACCATCGCTTGCCGCTTCCGTAAAGTGTAGGGTCGCTTCCGGAAAACGCTCCCTTATGCGCTCCACCAACTTTATGGAGAAGGAGCCGGCTTTTGGATTTATGATAAATGAGATCTCGCGTGTCATAGCCGCTACTTCTTGAAAAAGATGCTCATCTGCCTTAAGGCGGCGAGAAGAGCTTCATTCGCCCCCGCAGGCTTTTCTGCGGGTAGGTAGTTTTCGTCTCTATACTCCAACTCGCCAGAGGGGAGTGAAACAATAGTCCAGCTCTCTCCGACAAGTCCGTAAGAGTCCCATGACCCCACAAATAGAAAGGGCCGCTTCACATCAGCAAATAAGCTGACACCGTTTGAGTAAGTTTCCGCCGCCGCGTCAACGCCCAGCACCTCCTTTAGGAGGGTGGGTGCAAGGTCTACATGGGAAGTTCTGCGCGTAATATTACCAGCGCTTTTGCCGGGCCAATGAATGAGGAAGGGAACCCTAGTCTGCCAAGGCGAAAAGCCTGAGTTGTGGCCCCAGAATGATAGGCCGTTGTCGTTGAACTCCTCACCGTGGTCGCCGGTTATCACGACCACGGTCTCTTCCAGCAGCCCTTTGGACTCCAGCTCTTCAAAGACTTCGCCGACCAGCGAGTCGATGAAGTGATAAGAGTTCTTAAGTTTGTTCTTTATCGGAGCCGGGTCGGTATCGGCGTCGAGGGACAGGTGGTTTACTGATTCAGCGTAAGGCGTGAATGGGGCCGGGTAATCAGCAGGTATCGCGTAGGAGTGCGATGAGTCGTAGAAAAGGAGGGAGAAAAAAGGGCCGCCGCGCTCCGCCCCCACAAAATTTTTGAACTTCTCCGTTATTTTGAGGTCCCGCGCCACCGCATTTTCTCCCTCGGTGGTAATATCCAATTGCTCTCGTATGGCAGAGAAGATAGTCCTGTCAAACTCCGGGCTGTCCAGCGGCGCGCTGGAGAAGATCCCAAAATTGTACCCCAGCTTTGCCGCCTCCTCGACAAGAAGGGCTCCCTTGCCTTCGGCAAGCGCGGCATGCCAGTAGTTGGAGTGGAGACCGTAAAAAAGCCCGAAGGTGCCGAACCTTGTAGCGTTGCCGCTGCTGTAGTGGTTGGAGAAGTTCAAGGAGCGCTTCTTGAACCTCCAGATGTTTGGCGTAGTTTCAGGGTCGAGGCAATCTTCGCGCCATCCGTCAACGATAATCACCAGGATATTTTTGTCAGGGGCTGCTCCCGTGCGGGTGAGAGGCGCCGAGGGGTAGGCAAGACTCCCCTTCAATTTGGCCTTCGCGTTAACTTCCGCTTTTGCAGGCTCCACCCCAAGTTTTCGGAGGAACCCCTTTGAAGTTAACGGCATGTATGCGGGGAAGTATCTGACCTGGCTAACAACAGGGGTGTAGCCGGTGGCGTCCGCCCAGGCGTGTATGGCGTTAGCCCCGACAAGCGCAATGAAAAGAAGCAGTAAAATCACCTTGTTCTTTGCTGCGCGTCCTTTAGTCAGCCATATCCAGGTTGCGCCGCCACCCTCGACCAGAAGGAGCCCTAAAAGCGCCCCCGTCATGGTAAGCCAGGTGTTGGAGGAGATGGGCAGCGTCTCAGACGCGGCGCCGCCGGTCAGCAGTTCCCAGACCATCGCATTCAAGTGGAAACGGTAAAGCCGGAATACTTCAGTATCCACCATGAGGGTAAAGCAGGTAAGGATACTTACGAGTACCGCTATCGTCGTAACGAAGCTGCGATTAGGCCAAAGCAGCGCCAGCAATGCGGGCAGTATCATCGCAAGCAGCACTATTGAAAAAGCATGCGCAGGCACTGACAAAACAAAAAAAGTCCGGGCAAGCGGGCCGCTTATTTCCGGTATTGAAGAGGCGTATCTCAGCAGCAAAATCGATATTACCGCGACGTTGAAGAGGGCGAACCGGAAGGTCCAGGACAAAGCCCTTTTTCGAGGGGTTGGCGTGAAGAGGTTGTCTTTAGGCGGTGTCATCTGGCCTCCATGAGTGAAGGTAAAAGCTACCACAAAGGAGAACAGTTATGAAAGGAGGGCGGCAAAAGGATAATTCTGGTATAAAGTCAAGTAGGGAGGGCCTTAAATGAAAGCTACAAAAAAGGTAGGCGAGTTCGTTTGGAAGGATGAGGAGTCAGGTTTCTTCGGAGAGGGCTTAAGGCTCCTCGCGGTATCAATATGGAAATTTCGCCGCGATGATGGAACTCTCCGGGCATCCGCGCTCACATACACCACAGCGCTAAGTATAGTGCCATTTCTTGCGATAACCTTTTCGATGCTCAAGGGGCTAGGCGTCCAGAAACGCCTTGAGCCCAAGCTCCTGGAGTTTTTCGCCTCCGGCCATAAAGAGGTCGCCACCAAAATAATGGAGTATGTGGACCGCACCAACGTGGGAGCCTTGGGTGTTGTCGGGCTTATCGCCCTTATCCTTACCGCGATCTCTCTATTGGGGAGTGTAGAGCGCTCCTTCAATACGATATGGGGAGTTGAAAAAGGGCGCACAGCCTTGAGGAAGGTCACGGATTACACCGCCCTTATGCTTGGTTGCCCGGTTCTCTTGCTGCTCTCCACCTCCATTTCGACGACCGGGCAAATACAGAAATACCTGCCGGAGGAGATTGCTAGCAGAGCTTTTCCGCTCCTCTTTGCGCTCATCCCCTTTCTGGCGAAAGCCGTCGCTTTTGCCGCCATGTATCTCATAATGCCAAATCGCCGAGTATCATTAAAAGCGGCGATCACCGGCGGCATCGTCGCCGGCCTCGGATGGCAGGCGACGGAGTGGATATACATAAGATTTCAGGTCGGGGTAACCAAATACAACGCCATATATGGCGCGATGGCGCAGCTGCCGCTCTTTCTCATCTGGATGTACATGGGTTGGTGCATAATCCTTATCGGCGCACAGGTGGCGTGCATACTGGAGCTGCCGGGAAGGGGGCGAGCGTTAAAGGCAAGGCTTTACGCTTGGATGCCCCGGCCGGGGGTATTCCTCCCTGTTTTGCGCGAAGTGGGGCGTCGCTTTGAATCCGGGACTAAACCCTTGACCATCGCCGACCTGGCCTCCGAAACTGGAATCTCGACCGACATCCTTGGGTCGATTTGTGAAAATCTCTCCGATGCCGGATATATATCCTTAACGGATGAAAACCCGCCGAGAATACTGCCATCGATTTCGCCCACCAAAGTGAGTATGGGCGACCTGGTCTCCGGCCTCGCCGCGATCGAAGGGCAGAAGGAATACGTGGATGAATTCATGGGCGAGCTGTCCAGTACGATTGGAGAGACAACCTGGGCGGAGTGGGCGGGAAGAGACAAATGAGCTTGAACCCGACCTGGCTCATCGACTGCGACAATACGCTTTACCCTGCTGGAAACAGGCTTTTCGACAATGTGAACGCCCTCATAATAGAATACATGCGGGAGTTGGTCGGAATACCCGAGGATGAGGTGGAGCCGCTAAGGCTGGGATATTGGAAGCGGTACGGGGTTACCTTGGGTGGCCTAATGGCCGACTTCAACGTCGATCCGGAGCATTATCTATCCTACGTTCACAACGTCCCGCTCTCAGATTACCTCTCTCCGGACCCCGCGCTCTCGGAAGCTCTTCATAGCCTTCCAGGCCGCAAAGTAATCTTCACAAACGCAACACAAGAGCACGCAAGAGGAGTCATCGACGTGTTGGGTATGAGCGGTGCCGTCGAGAAAATTTACGACATCCGGGATTTCAACTATATCCCTAAACCGAAGCTCTACGCTTATGAGCGCGTCTTAGCGGGGGAGGGGGTTTCTGCGGACCGGTGTTGGTTCGTTGAGGACTCCGAAGAGAATCTGTCAACCGGGAAAGAGTTGGGTATGACAACAATCCTGGTGGGCGGCAGCCCCGCTACGGGGCATCATCACATCGGGCGAGTCCACGAACTGCCAGCGCTATATGCGCGGTTGCGGGCAGAAGAACCTAGCTGAACCAACGCCTTAGCTTCAGGCGCAAGATCATTGTTGCCAGCCCCCTGTCGACGCTCTTCCTGCGGAAGGTCTCTCCTCCGAGGAGGGGCACCCGCGCCTCCCTAAGCTTTCTTAAATACCCCTCAAGGTAACGGTCCTCATCCCAGCCGCCGCAAGTAACGATCAAAGCCGTGGGCGGCAAACGACGGGATTGATTCTTTATGAAGTCGTTTATCAGCGGGTGGGCGAAGGTCCACTTTGGAAAAATAAGTAAAAGGGCGTCGAAGTCCTCCAGCTTTGCGGCAAGCTCAAGTGTCGGCAGAGAGACTCCTGGTATAAATGAAATAATGAGATTTAAGAGGTATGGAAGGGGGCGCCTTGGTCGGATTGCCTCTACTCGTACCTTGTGCCCTGCGGCTTCGAGGTGGCCGCGAGCCATCCTCCCCAGCTTTGCGGATACCCCTGTCGAGGAGTGTTGGAGTATTAGAATCCTCTTCTTATATAGAGCCATTTTTCCTGAAGTAAAGAGTCAGCCAGTGAAAAGCTGTAAGCATCATCGAGTGGGATATCTCTCCCGTACGCACAAGCTCGTCCAGTGAATCCAGAGGATGCAGCTCAACGCGCAGATCCTCTCCGTGGTCCTGCGCCAGCTCGGCGGTCGGCTCGGCGTCAATAACCAGATAAGTGTGCAGGGCATTATTTTGTATGGCGGGCTGTGCGTCCACGGTGCCTATATGCTGCACGCGCTCGGATGAATATCCCGTCTCCTCCAAAAGCTCCCTAACCGCAGCCGCTACCGCATCCTCTCCCGGGTCAATGACTCCGCCGGGGATCTCAAGGGTATCCCTCGAAATTCCGTGGCGGTACTGCCTGACAAATACCATCTCGCGCTCAGGAGTGATCGCGATGACATTGACCCAGTCGCTAAGGTCAATGACATAAGCGTCAAACTCGTGGTCGTTTCTGGGGTTAACCACCCGCTCACGCTTCATTGTAAAGAGAGGCGTCTCGGCGACTATATCAGTCGAGAGCTTCTTCCATCCGCGTGAGGCCATCATCGGCCTTCCCATCGCTTGAAGAGGTTGTTCTCGACCTTTAAAGCGTCTAGGAGTCTGCCGACTGTATGGTCGACCATATCCTCCAAGGTCTTTGGTTTGTGGTAAAACGCCATCATGGGTGGGATCACCCGCGCCCCGTTTTCCGCGACTTCCAGCAGCAGCTTTAGGTGACCGCGGTGTAGAGGGGTTTCCCGCGGGCAGAGGATTAGGGGGCGGCCTTCTTTTAAGGTGACGTCCGCCGCCCGGGTTAGGAGGTCGGCGTTATATGAATTTGCAATTGCGGAGAGCGCCTTCATCGAACAGGGGACGACGACCATCCCCTCCACCTGAAAAGAGCCGCTTGCGACTGCGGCCGCGATTTCCTCGATGGGATAAGAGAGATCCGCGAGCGCTCTTACTTCATCAACAGTGTAAGTGGTCTCAAGAGCAATGTTTATCTCGGCTCCGGCGCTTATTATCAGATGAGTTTCGACTTCGGGGTCTTTTTTCAATTCCTCTAACAACCGGACCCCAAGAATCGCACCGGATGCCCCGGTCATTCCAACGACAAATCTTCGCATAGAAAGCTCCGCTTCTGCTTTAAAAAAGCTCCATTTTTCAATATAACATGAAAGAGTCGAATTGCGCCCGCTTTAACCTCCTCGCTCATTTGTTCTTGACGGAAGATTGTGGCTTTGTTAGCTTCGCTTTAGATTAGAGTGCGAAGGCCGGAGACAACAGTGATGACACGCATTTCCGACAACTGGCTGTGGTGGTGGACCTGGAGATAGGGCCAACCGCAGTCGTGCACCTTTGAATCGACCACGCGGGCGGCCCTTCTGAGCCGCCCGTGGCCGTTTATGAAACTGAGGCCCCGGGAATATAACCGGGGCCTTTTTCAGTTTTAGCGATTACAACAAGGGGTTTTACGATGCTTTTAACGGATAAAGCCAGTTTCATGGAGTTGGCGGGGATATACTCGCTTGTACCGGTGGCAAGGCGTATCCCGGCGGATACGCAGACGCCCGTCTCCACCTACCTTAAGACCGCTAAAGGGTGCTGGTCTTTCCTCCTTGAGTCCGTGGAGGGAGGGACAAACTGGGGACGCTACTCCATAGTCGGATTCGACCCCCTTATGGTCTACGAATGTACAGGAGAGGAGGCTCTCCTTACCCACAAAAACGGCGTCGAGGAGAGGGGCGAGCCGCTTGCTCTCCTGCGCTCCGTGGTAAAAGCAAACAAAATGCCCCGCATAGAGGGGCTTCCGCGGTTCAGCGGCGGCCTCGTGGGTTATTTCGGTTATGGCTCCGCGCGTCTCTTTGAGGAGTTACCGCCCCGTGGCGAAGACCCTGTAGGGCTGCCGGACATACGGCTCTTCGCGCCGGGAAAACTGCTCGCCTTCGACAACGTTTCCAAAACCCTCGATATCATTGTCTTGGCGAGACCCGGCAATGAACCTGAGATCGCATATGAGAGGGCGTTAAAGGAGATTGACGGAGTCCTCTCCAATTTAAAGGCGAACCTGCCCGAGGAGGAAGCCTTTCCACCTCCCGGAGGAGCGGTGACGCTATCCCCATCCATCCCGAGGGAGCGCTTCGAAGCTATGGTGGAGACCGCGCGTGAGGCTATCCACGCCGGGGAGGCGATCCAGATAGTTCTCTCCCAGGTATTTGAAGGCGAGGGTGAGATAGACCCGTTCACCGTCTACCGTGCCCTTCGAATACTGAATCCCAGCCCCTACCTTTTTCACTTGGCGATGGGCGAGGAGGTGCTGGTTGGCGCGAGCCCGGAGGTGATGGTCAGGGTCGAGGAGGACAAGGCTATGGTGCGACCAATAGCCGGAACCCGCCACCGCGGCAAAGATACCGCGGAGGATGTGGCCCTTGAGGAAGAGCTTCTGGCGGATGAAAAAGAACGCGCGGAACACGTCATGCTGGTGGACCTTGGCCGCAACGATCTAGGGCGCATTGCAGACCCCGGCAAAGTGACACTGGAAGAGTCCTTTGTAGTGGAGCGCTACTCACACGTAATGCACCTCGTATCCACAGTATCGGCAAAGGTCGGCGGTGGCAGGGATGCGCTGGATGTTCTGGCGGCGACATTCCCAGCCGGTACAGTCTCTGGAGCACCTAAGGTGAGGGCGATGGAGATCATCGCCGAGCTTGAGGGACGTGAGCGCGGCTTTTATGCCGGCGCTGTTGGCTACCTCGGCTTTGACGGGAATCTGGACACATGCATCACCATTCGGACTATCCTGTTTAGCGAAGGCAGGGTATATCTTCAGGCGGGCGCAGGCATCGTCGCCGACTCCTCCCCGGCCTTCGAGTATGAGGAGACAATACACAAATCAGATGCCCTTCGTCGCGCCCTTGAGATGGCGGCGGAGGGGCTTTCCGCCTAGGAGACGACATGCTTTTGATGATTGATAACTACGATTCCTTTACCTACAACATAGTCCAGTACCTTGGAATTTTGGGCGCGGAGGTGAGGGTTTACAGGAATGACAAGATAACCGTCGAGGAGGCGGAGGCGCTGATGCCCTCCGGCGTTGTGATCTCACCGGGCCCCGGCGATCCAACCGACGCGGGGGTAAGCGTCGAAGTTATACGTAAGCTGGCGGGTCGAGTGCCGATTCTGGGGGTCTGCCTCGGTCACCAGTCGATGGCCTACGCCTTCGGGAGTGAGATAGTACGCGCCAAGCGGATAATGCATGGAAAGGTCTCCAAGGTTCATCACGACGGCAAAACCATATACGAGGGGATCGATAACCCCTTCGACGCAACCCGTTACCACTCACTCGTGGTTAAAAAGGGCACCCTCCACGAACGTTTCAGAGTCAACTCCTGGACCGTCGAGGATGACGAGATCATGGGTATCGCCGACGACGAGGCCCGTCTCTACGGCATACAGTACCACCCGGAGTCGATCCTTACCGGCAGCGGAATGGATATCCTTAAAAACTTCCTCAAAATTACGGAGTAGAGAATGTTTAAAGGGTTTATAAAAAAACTCATCGACGGTGTGGATCTCTCAGAGGGCGAGATGATTGAGGCGATGGCGATGATCATGGGTGGAGAAGCGACCCACGCGCAGATGGCGGCGTTTCTCACCGCCCTCAGGCTAAAGGGTGAAACGGTTCCCGAGATAACCGGCGCCGCCAAGGTAATGAGAGAGCGCGCCACGAGGATAGGGGTAGCCTCCAAAGCTCCTCTGGTTGATATCGACCGCGACGAGATAAACGTCGAGTACGAATCGATTCTTGATACCTGCGGCACGGGCGGCTCAGGCACAAACACCTTCAACATCTCAACGACGACCGCTTTTATCCTTGCCGCGGGCGGGGTGATTGTCGCCAAACACGGCAACCGCTCGGTGTCGAGCCTCTGCGGCTCCGCTGACGTGCTGGAGGCGCTTGGCGTCAACCTCGACGTAACGAAGGAGACCGTGGAACGGTGCCTTGGTGAAATAGGCATAGGTTTTCTCTATGCCCCTCTCCTTCATTCGGCGATGAAGCACGTTGCACCGGTGCGCCGCGAGATTGGAGTGAGGACAGTCTTCAACATCCTCGGCCCCCTCTCAAACCCGGCGGGGGCGCAGTATCAGGTGCTCGGAGTATATCAGCGCGAGTTGACGCGCGTAATGGCGGAGGTCCTTGGAAACCTCGGCTCCAAGAGGGCGATGGTTGTTCACGGCTGCGACGGTATGGACGAGATCACCATAACCGGGCCGACCTTTGTCGCCGAGTTGTCGGGAGGCGAAGTAAATGAGTATGAGATAACCCCTGAAGAGTTCGGTATCTCAAGGGTAGCGATTGAAGAAATTAAAGGTGGCGACGCAGAGGTGAACGCGGGAATTGTAAGGTCCGTGCTGGCAGGGGAGGCTGGCCCAAAACGAGATGTGGTTCTTTTGAACGCCGGAGCGGCTTTCTACCTTACCGGCAAGGCCGAAAGTCTTGAAGCAGGCATAAAGCTGGCCGCACAAGTGATCGATTCGGGCGCTGCGGGCGACAAGTTGGCCGCTTTGGTTGAAATGACAAACGAATGAGCACGATTCTCGACAAAATAGCGGCCTCGCGAATGGTTCGGGTGCGGGAGGCTAAAACTTCCCGACCGGAAGCGCTCCTTAAAGAGAAGATCAGCTCTCAAAGCGGCGCGCTGGACGTTTTTGGGAGACTGCGAGAATTTCCAGGCGATAAACGCCCCATCATCGCTGAGGTAAAACGAAAAAGCCCTTCAAAGGGCGACATAGCGCCCACCCTCAATGCAGCTGAGACAGCCTCCGCTTATCAGCGCGGCGGGGCCTTTGCCATATCCTGCCTGGTAGAGCCGGATTTTTTCGGCGGTTCGCTTGAAGACCTCGCCTCCGTTCGCGGCGCAGTAGATATCCCCGTCCTCTACAAGGATTTCGTTGTCGACCCTTACCAGTTCCTTGAGGCGCGCGCCTTCGGAGCGGATATAGTCCTTCTGATAGTGGCGCTTTTGGGCGACAGGACAGAGGAGTATCACGAATTGGCGGTTCAGGCGGGTCTCACCCCGCTTGTCGAGGTCCACGATGAGGCGGAGCTCGATATTGCGCTAAGAGCGGGGTCACGTCTTGTCGGCGTAAACAACAGGAACCTCAAAACCTTTGAGGTTGATTTAAATGTAGGCGCTTCGCTCCTCTCAGGAATTGGAGAGGGCCGCTATGGCGTTGCCGAGAGCGGTATCCACTCAGTAAGAGATATGGATTTTCTCGCTGAGAATGGGGCTGATGCCTTCCTGATCGGCGAGTCTCTTGTATCCTCCGGTGATCCTGAGGGGCTGCTCAGGACTTTTGTTAAGAGGGGGAGAGGTTGATACGCATAAAAATTTGCGGGCTTACAAGGGTTGAAGACGCCCTTGCAGCCGCAGAAGCGGGAGCGGACGCCATGGGCTTTATCTTCGCCAAGGAGTCGAAGAGACGCGCGAGCGTGGACCTCGCCCTGGAGGTGGGAGGCAAGCTCCCACCCTTCATAACCCTCGTTGGGGTCTTTAAAGACCAACCTTTAGAGGAGGTGCGACGGATTATGTCAGAGGGCTGCCTCCATGTCGCGCAGCTTCACGGCAAGGAGGACCAAGACTATATAGATAAACTTGGGCTCCCCACTCTTAAGGCGTTAAACGCTGACTCTTCGGAGGTTTGTGCACGGATGAGGGGCTACCGTGAAGGTACGCACTTTCTGCTTGATGCAGGCGGCGGCGGCGCGGGGAGGCCCTGTGATTGGTCTCTCGCCGCTAAAGCACAGCTTGACCGTGAGATAATCCTCGCTGGAGGGTTGACGCCAGAAAACGTTGGCGACGCTGTACGACTTGTCGCTCCCTGGGGGGTGGATACGGCGGGCGGAGTTGAATCATCGAATGGTATAAAGGACCATGAGCTTATACGGAAATTCATAGGGGCGGTCAGGGAGGCCGATGCCGCCCTCGAAAGAGGAGATAAAGTATGACAATCAGGGGAGAGACGGGACGTTTTGGCCCCTTCGGCGGGCAGTATGTCGCAGAGGTCCTCATGCCGGTGCTCTCAGAACTTGAAGAGGCTTTCGCCGCCGTGCTGGAAGATGAGGGATTCTGGGACGAGTACCACCGGATCCTCCGCGAGTACGTGGGGCGGCCAAATCCGCTTACCTTCGCGGCCAACCTCACGCGCATGGCCGGCGGCTGCGAGATATACCTAAAGCGTGAAGACCTAAACCACACTGGCGCCCACAAGATAAACAACACCATCGGGCAGGTGCTGTTGGCTACTCGCATGGGTAAAAAGCGCGTGATAGCGGAAACCGGCGCAGGTCAGCATGGGGTCGCCACCGCCACCGCCGCCGCCCTCTTCGGGTGCCAATGCGCTGTCTTTATGGGCGAGGAGGATGTGAGGCGGCAAGCTCCCAATGTGGAGCGAATGAGGCTCCTTGGTGCGGAGGTGGTCCCGGTGACCTCCGGCAGCCGTACCCTTAAGGACGCGATGAACGAAGCTATGCGCCACTGGGTTTCCCACGTCGACAACACCTTCTACGTCATCGGCTCGGCGGCGGGGCCCCACCCCTACCCTGTGATGGTTCGTGAGTTTCAGAGAGTCATAGGAGACGAGATCAAAGCCCAGTCGCTTGAGCGCTTCGGAAAGCTCCCCGATTGCGTGCTGGCTTGCATAGGAGGCGGCTCCAACGCCATTGGCGCTTTTGCCTCCTTCCTTGATGACGAGGTTAAGCTGGTGGCGGTCGAAGCATCCGGCGAAGGGTTAGAGACAGGGCGTCACGCAGCTGCAATTGCCGGGGGACAGGTCGGCGTCTTACACGGACAAAAATCATACCTGCTCCAAGACTGTAACGGGCAGGTGCTTGAAGCCCACTCAATCTCCGCAGGGCTCGACTATCCCGGCGTTGGCCCACAGATAGCCGAGCTTGCCAGAACCGGCCGCATAGAGGTGCTTACCGCGACCGATGAAGACGCGCTCGCAGGTTTTCATCTTCTGACGCGTACCGAGGGTATAATCCCGGCTCTCGAATCAGCACACGCACTGGCAAGGGCGGTGGACGTGGCGAAGACACTCCCCAAGGAAGCGAAGCTCGTCGTCAACCTCTCCGGCAGGGGCGACAAAGACCTAGCAACGGTCCTTGCCTTCGAAAAGAAGGGTGGTGCGGCATGAACCGCCTAGAGAAGAGACTGAGGGAAAAGAGGGCCGCGGGTGGAAAGATACTCCTGCCTTTCCTCACCGGGGGCTACCCCGATATGGAGACCTTCATCGGGCTGCTTTTGGAGTTGGAGCGTGTAGGCGCCGATGGCGTTGAGGTGGGCTTGCCCTTCTCCGACCCCGCCGCAGACGGCCCCGTCATACAGGCTTCCAGCCAGGTGGCGATTGAGCGGGGCGCATCCTTGACTTCGATCTTCGAAGCGGTGGCAACCGCCCGGAGCCGTGGTTTAACAATACCGCTCCTTTATATGACCTATTACAACCCCGTCTTTCACCTAGGCGCGGAGGAGTTTTCAAAGTGCGCGGTTAAAAGCGGCGCGGATGGAGTCCTCGTGGTGGATCTGCCGCCGGAAGAGGCGGCAGAATTCGCTCCTGCCGCCCGCGAAGCCGGCCTCGACACAATTTTTCTCGTTGCTCCAACCACGCCGGAGGAGCGGATGGATAAAGTTACCCGCGAGTCGAGCGGGTTTCTCTACTGCGTTTCGGTAACCGGGGTGACGGGAGAGAAGAAGCCTGTTGTCGAGATGGTCGGTGACCTGGTCAAAAGGATACGGCCCCATACGGACCTGCCGGTTTTAATCGGCTTTGGTGTATCCACCGGCGAGGGTGCGGCGGAGCTCGCTAAAGTTTCAGACGGAGTAATAGTGGGCAGCGCGCTGCTCTCCTCCCTTGGCGATGAGAGAGGTGATGAGGCAGTTAAACGCGGAGGCGATTTCATCGCCGGTATAAGAAAAGCGCTGGATTAACAATTTAGCGATTTAAAAAGCCCCGCTATATGGCGGGGCTTTTTTTAATTAGACCTTAACTGCAATTGAGCAAAGAGCACTCTACTTTAGCCAAATTCCTCTGAGGAACCTTGGGTCGGGGGTCTCAGCTTCAGGCAGGTGTCCGAACTCCTCCTCAAGGAGCGCGACCGCGTCTCCGAGAAAGTCCGATAGATACTCTTTCTCCTCCAGAGTCATCTCCATTAGCCCTTCGGACCAGTTAAGGGCGGCCAGGGCCAGCTCACCCTTGACCCTCCTTGGCGTGGAGCTCTCTGACCAGAGCTTATCGAGCGCTTTTCCAACCTCTGACCTCGAGATGGGGGCGAAGATGAAGCCATTGCCCAATGCCGCGTTCATTAGTCCGGTATTGAATACGGTGGAGCCCTTCATGTTCTCGTCCGCTATATCGGTTACCGCTTTATTAAGGTTGCCGAGGGAGAAGTCGATCGCTTTCAGGAGGTACCTGCCTATGAACTCTATCTTGGCGACGGTGCGCTCCGCCTCCTCCACCTCGGCTAGGGAGTAAAAGTCGCGGTAGCGCTCATCCTTCTTCGTAACGTGGAAATACTTGGGGCGCTTAAAAAGCAGGCCGCTCATCGTCGAGATCAGGGGCTCGTCTATCAAGAGCAGCCTCTCCATCTTGCGCTGCGGCCAACCCTCGTTAAGGAGCCTTCTTGCTGCTCTTGCCGCGCTCTGCACCCGCCACCAGCCAACCCTGAAAAGGTTCTCGATCCAGTGAGTGAAAAGAGTCACCCGCATCTTATCTTCATCTGCGCCGTGAAGGGTTGCGAGGGCTATGGAGAGGTACCCGGAGACCTTGCTTGCGGCTGTGTAATACGACTCTTCATCGCCTACGTCCAACCCGTCTGCCGCTATCACCTTGTGTGTAAGGTTCGCGAGCTGAGAGTAGATGACTGCACCATCTGTGGTGTTGTTGAAATACTGGAGCAGCTGCGAGAAGGGGACTTCTTCATCTCCTGTGGCGAGTAGGTATGAGGCGGGAGCTATGCTCTCCAAGCCTTCAATGGGAGCGGTCCTCAATGGGAGGTTGGCAAGCGCGGAGGCGGAGACAGCCTGGTATATGGACTGCGCCTCCCCGAAGGAGACATAGCCTAGCTCGGCTATTCGCACGCTTCGCATCTGGAACGCTTCCTCCTCCTTTTCCGGGTCGAAGCCCATCAGCAGCGTCTCAAGTACGTTCTTGAAGGTATCAGGGAAGTCGCGCAAGATGAGTGAGAGTAGCCTCTTTGCAGCGTCCGCCAGCTTCTCAGGGGCGATGAAGTAATAGGTGCCGTCTAGGGTGAAGGTTATGAAGCCGTCCAGCTCGGGGGGGTCACCATCCTCGTCCGCCAAGGCGGCGGTGACGTTTGGGGCGAGGAGTATGGTCAGCTCCGGCGATTCCAACTTTCGCAGCCACCGAAGCAGTGGCTTCTCCTTAAGCTCTGCGAGGAAGAGGAGCCAGTAGGCCGAACGTTCGCCGCTCAAGATATCCTCATCCCAAAGCTCAAGGTCAAATAGTGAAATTAGCTGCTCGGCCGTAGCGTTTGATATTATCTCAAGCGCGTTCTCCCGGGCGGCTGCGCGGATGGTAAATAGCAGCTCCTCAGGAGGTAGCAGCGGTACCAGCGCTCCTATATTATCGGAGTTGACGAGGAGGTCTTCACGCGCTTCGCCGCGCAGGGTCAGGAGCTTTGTTGCCTCCCTTTTAACCATCGCGAGGTGTCCACCTTCTGGAGAGGCAGCCTTAGTCATTTTTAGTTCTCCTCACGTCGATTTCTTGGGCGGTTGACATGCCGAGAGGTTATCATGGGGAAGGTTCTTACACAAAGAGATCATGAGAAACGAGGTTTAGGCAAAGTGTCTGTGAGATATATAAAAAGTCTGATTTTACTGCTCTTTCTACTCCTTTCCTCCGTGTGCTTCGCCAATGGAGGGAGCTTGGAAGGGAGGGTTGTAGAGCATACCCTCAAAAACGGTATGCGCCTATTGCTCCTTCCACGAGAGGGCGCGCCTGTGGTCACCCTCCAGATAACATTCAAGGTAGGAAGCGTGGACGAGGTGGAGGGCAAGACAGGGATGGCCCACCTCTTCGAGCACATGCTCTTCAAGGGCACTACAACCCTCGGAACGAGGGATTGGGAGGCCGAGCGCCCTATTTTCGAAAAGATAGAGGAGGTCGGAGCGGCCTTGGATTCCCTCAGGGCGAGGGGTGAGGGGGAGAGCGAGAGGGCCAAAACCCTTGCCGCCGAGCTTGCCGAACTCCAGCAATCGGAACGAAAATACATAGTAAAAGATGAGATAGACGCAATTTATTCCAGAAACGGCGGGACAGGTTTCAACGCCTTCACGACTCCCGACATGACCAGCTATATAGTATCCCTGCCAGCCGGGAGGATAGAGCTCTGGGCTGCTATAGAGTCCGAACGCATGCGTGAACCGGTGCTGCGTGAGTTTTATGTGGAGCGCGATGTGGTGAAGGAGGAGCGCCGCCAGCGCCGAGAGGGAGAGCCTGTGGCAAGGATTATGGAGGAGCTTAAAGCCGCCGCCTTCACCACCCACCCATACCGCAACCCGGTAATCGGGTGGCCTGAAGACCTTGATGCTTTGGGCTTGGCGGACACACGCACCTTCTACAAAAAATACTATGGTCCCGACAACGCAGTAGTAACGGCGGTTGGCGCGGTTGACCCCGATGACTTTATAGAAGTGTGCGAGCGCTATTTCGGCCCAATACCCAGCAGCGGCTTCAGGCGCTATCCGCTGACCTCGGAGCCCAAGCAGGTTGAGGCCCGAAGGGTGGAGGTGAGGCTGGATGCGGAGCCGATAGCGCTCCTTGCCTACCACAAGCCGACCCTGCCGCACCGTGATGACTATGTGCTGGATGTAGTCGACGGAATCCTCTCCTATGGCCGTTCCTCCCGCCTTGTTCGTTCATTGGTTGAGGAGAAGAGAATCCTAACCTCGGTTTCAACACAGAACGGTAGCCCCGGGGCAAGGTACGACAACCTTTTTCTCCTATATGCGGAGCCCGCGCCGGGCGTTACCGCCGATGAAGCGCTGAAGGCCTTGAGGGAGGAGCTTGCTCTCCTGGCGGCGATTCCGCCCACAAGAGAAGAGCTTGTGCGAGTTGTGAGGAAAATGGAGGCGGATATGGTCCGTTCGCTCCTCTCCGACGGCGGCCTCTCCAGAAGGCTCTCATATTTTGAGACCGTCGCAGGTGATTGGCGTTACGCAGAGGAGCACCCTCGCATCCTGAAGACAGTAACCCCCGAGGAGGTAAGCGCGGTTTGCGCAAAGTATTTCACGCCTGAGAACGAGACCTCAGTATTACTCATACCGGCAGGAGGAGAGGGGTGATGCGTAGAGTTGCAAATATATTATCCCTCCTGATCGCAGCGCTGATAGTAACTGGCTGCGCGTCCGGAAAAGCCAAACTGGACCCTCGCACCGCAACCTTCCCCAGGGAGCGCTTTACCCCGCCCGCAGTTATGGAGGAGGCGTTGCCAAGCGGTGTCAAGGTTTTCCTGCTTGAGGACCATGATATACCGCTGGTCAGGTTATATCTCTCATTCAGGGGTGGGGCGGTATATGACCCTCCCGGCAAAAAGGGGCTCGCTGACGTTCTTTCCACACTCTGGCGCACCGGCGGCACCGAGGCAAGCGACCCCGCCGCTTTCGACGAACGTGTGGATGAGCTCGCGGCGGAGCTCTCCGTGGGGCTCGGGCGGGACACGGGCTTTGCCTCCCTCTCAATACTAAGCGAAGACCTTGACGAGGGGTTGGACCTTTTGGCGGAGCTACTCTTAAGGCCCCGCTTAGACAGAGAGGTCTTTGAGTGGGCCAAGGAGAAGGAGCGTGCTTCGGTGGCGAGGGTAAGGGACAACCCCTCCTCCCTTGCGTTCAGGGAGTTCAGGCGAAATCTCTATAAGGGCCACCCACGGGGAGTGATTACCACCGAAGAATCCCTCTCTGCCGTGACGAGGGAAGATGTAGCGGATCTCCACAGGCGGCTGCTGGCCGATTCGGAGTGGGTAATCGGCGCGGTGGGCGACTTTGACGCCAACGCCCTTCTTAATTCGCTCTCAAGCCGTTTAGGAGCCCTCTCCGCAGCTGGAGAATCCTTTAAGCCGCTCCCTGCGCCATCTACCCCCGCCCCTGTGCTTGTGCTGGTGGAGAAAGATACGGAGCAATCTACGCTACTCTGGGGGGCGCTGGCACCCAAGGTGGAGAGCCCGGAACGTACGCCCCTTGAGGTGGCGGATCAGATACTTGGCGGGAGCGGCTTTCAATCCAGGCTGATGCGCGAGATACGCTCGGACCGTGGCCTTGCCTATGGGGTGGGCAGCTTCTACTCCCCATTCAAAGAGTTCGGGGTCATGGGCATGAGCGGTGAGACGGGCGTTGTAAGCACTCGTGAGGTCTGGGCGCTGATGACGAAAGAGGTGGAAAAGCTCTCCTCCGCGGGAGTCACCGAAGAGGAGGTAGCGCTTGTAAAGGATACCCTCGCCAATAGCTACATATTCCGCTATAGGGACCCTGCAAGTCTTGTTCTTGAGCGGATGGGCAGCGAGCTATCCGGACTTCCCCAGGACCTTGCCGAGCGCTTTATGAGGGAGCTGGATGCGGTCAAGAAAGATGACGTCTCCGCAGCCGCTAAGAACTACAAGATGGATAAGGGCATATGGATTGTAGTTGGAAAGGCCGAGCTTGGCGATGAGGATTGGACGGGGTGGAAAGTTATAAGGGTCAATCCATGAGGGTTATTTCAGCCCCTTTTTCTCCCGCATCTTCCTCCACCATTCGAGGCGCTGGGCGATCGTCTTCTCAAAGCCGAATTGAGTGGGGGAGTAGTATTTACGATTTTTGATCTTTTCGGGGAAGTAGCGCTGCGCAACCACCGCGTCCGGATCGTCATGGGGATACAGGTAGCCCTCGGCGCACCCCATATCCTTCGCCAGCTTGGTCGGAGCATTTCGGAGGTGCATAGGCACCGGAAGATTGCCGAACTCCTTCACATCCCGCTTAGCCATCTTGTAGGCGAGATATGAAGCATTGGATTTTGGAGCGGTGGCGAGGTAAACGACACCCTGCGCCAGAGGTATCCACCCCTCCGGCATGCCTACGAAGTGTACCGAGTCCTTCACCGCAAGGGCGACCCTTAGCGCCTCGGGGTCGGAGTTGCCTATATCCTCGGAGGCGAAGATAACCATCCTCCTCGCGATGAAGAGTGGGTCTTCTCCCGCCTCGACCATCCTGGCGAGCCAGTAGAGCGCGGCGTCAGGGTCGGAGCCGCGCATTGTCTTTATGAAGGCGCTTATGATGTCGTAGTGCCAGTCTCCATCCGTGTCGTAATAGAGTGTGGGAGACTGGAGGGTCTGGCTCATGACCTCCAGCGTTATCCTTCGCCCCTCCTCGCCATCCGCCTGCTTTGTCGCCAGAGTCGCCGCTTCAAGGACATTTAATGCGCGCCGGGCGTCGCCCATGGAGGTGCGGATAAGCAGATCCCGTGCACCCTCTTCAAGGTGGGGGTGAAGCTCTCCCATACCGCGCTCCTCATCTTCGAGCGCCCTGTTTATAAGCTCGTCGAGATGCTCCGCTTCAAGGGGGGAGAGCCTTAAAACAAGCAGACGTGATAACAGCGCGGAGTTTACCTGGAAGGCGGGGTTCTCCGTGGTCGCGCCGACCAAGGTGATTACTCCCGCCTCCACATGCGGCAGAAGGGCATCCTGCTGCGCCTTATTAAAGCGGTGTATCTCATCCAAAAAGAGCAGCGTTTTGGTTCCAAGCGTCTGTAGATCCTTCGCCTCCTCTATCATGGCCCGCACCTCTTTGACACCCGCGGTAACTGCGGAGGTGGCGATGAGGTGGTACCCTGTTACCTGAGCCAGAAGGCGGGCCAAAGTGGTCTTCCCCGACCCGGGTGGCCCCCAGAGTAGAAGGGATGGGAGCGTGCCTGAATTCAGCGAATTCATAAGGGGCGTGCCCTCGCCTATAACATCCTTTTGGCCAACGATCTCCGGGATGGTTTTCGGGCGCATCCTCTCCGCCAGAGGCTTAAAGGTGTCGCGGCTGGTTTTCTTCTCTTTTTGCGTGCGTGTCATGGCTGCTACAATACCACATTGCATTTATACAGCGAAGGAGCCGTAGTGAAGATCGGAAGCATCAGAGTATTTAAAAAACATGACTCCACCCCCGCAGATGTTATGGCCCAGAAGTTGGCCTCATGGGCCGAGGGGAAGGGGATTGAGTGCGTGATAACCAGCGCGGGAGAGCGGGAGTACGGTGCCGAACCCGACCTTCTGGTTGTGCTGGGCGGCGACGGCACCTTCCTCTCCGCGGTGCGCTGGCTTGGAGGACGCCAGATTCCTCTGCTCGGCGTCAATCTGGGCTCTCTTGGTTTTCTAACTGAGATAACCACGGGCGAGCTATTCACCGCGCTTGAAAAGCTGCTGGACGGCGAGGGGCTTGTCGAGAGCAGGATGACTTTGCAGGGTACGGTGGAGCGCGACGGGGAGGTGGTCTCCAGATTCTCTGTGCTGAACGATGTGGTCTTCAACAAGGGAGCCTTGGCGCGTATCAGCGAGATAGAGGTTTCGGTGGATGGTCTCTTTTTGACTACCTACAGGGCCGACGGGCTTGTCATATCAAGTCCCACCGGCTCCACCGCGTACAGCCTCTCGGCGGGGGGAGCTATAGTACACCCCAGCCTCTCCTCCATACTCCTTTCGCCGATCTGCCCACACGCCATGACCAACAGGCCTATAGTCCTCTGCGATACCTCCGTTCTTGAGGTCAAGCTGAGGGAGAAGAATGGAGAGCTCTTCGTCACCTTGGACGGTCAGGTAGGAATAGAGCTCGATGCGGGGGATGTAGTCAAGGTAAGCCGCGGCGAGAGCGATGTGCTTATGATCCGCTCCCCAAGCATGGATTATTATAGCCTCCTGAGGAGCAAGCTTCTTTGGGGCGACAGGAAAAAGCCGGAGGAGCGCAGGTGATTGAATCCCTCTCCATAAGGGATTTCGCTTTGGTGCAGCGGCTTGATTTGAAGCCCGGGAGATCCTTTAACGTCTTTACGGGGGAGACGGGGGCGGGTAAATCCATTCTGCTACAGGCCTTGGCCCTCCTCCTCGGCGACCGCGCCAGCCGGGAGCTTGTACGCACCGGCGCTGAAGCCGCCAGGGTTGAGGGGGTTTTCAACCTTACCGGGGCTTGCGCCGAAGGGATAAAATCCATTTTAGAGGAGGCCGGGATCCCCTGGGAGGAGCCGCTGGTTATCTCGCGGCAGGTAACCCCCGACGGTAGAAGCAGGGCCCATGTAAACGGGGCATCTGCGGGGGTCGGCACCCTCGCGGAGGTCGGGGCGAGGCTCGTCGAAGTCTCAAGTCAGCACCAGCATCAGGCGCTCTTGAATGAGCAAAACCACATCTCGATACTGGACCGCGCCCTTACCCCGGCAGGTGCCTTGACAAAATCCGCCTATATGGATGCCTATGCCAGATGGGAAAAGGCCAAGGCGGAAGTAGCCCGCCTTAAAAGATTGGCGGCGGAATCTGTTGAACGCCGAGAGTTTGTCGCTTTTCAGCTAAATGAGATTAAAAGCGCGATGCTGGAAGCCGGGGAGGATGATTCCCTCTCCGAAGAGCGTAATATCCTCGTGCACGCGGAAAAGCTCTCCGAGGCATACTCCGGGGCGGAGCGTGAGCTCTTCAGCGGAGAGCAGGCGGCGGTTGACATTTTGGGCAGGGCTAAACGACATCTTGAGCGGGTTCTCGACAAAGACCCGGAGGCCGCGAGGCTCCTTGAGCTTCTGAAAGAGGCGGAGGTATCGCTTCAGGAAGCCTCCGAGGGTCTAAGGGAGCGCACCGAAAAGGTTAAAAGCGACCCCGGCAGGCTTGAAGAGATAGAGGACCGCCTGGCGCTGATTAAACGCCTTTCTCTAAAACATGGGAGCACCATAGAGGATATACTTGCAAAGGCAGAAGCTCTTGAGAGGGAACTCTGGGAGCTTGAGAACCGCGCTGTTGTGCTCTCCGATGCCGAAGATGAGCTTGCCTCATCCAGAGAGGTGCTGGATAGAGCGGCGCCGCTTCTTTCAGAGGCGCGCCGGGAGGCGGCAAAAAAGCTTGAGGAGATGGTTTGCGGAGAGCTCGAAGGGCTGGCCCTTGGCGGCGCGGCCTTCATAGTGGGGGTAGAGGTTGGCCCGGCGGGGCCGGAGGGAGTGGATGAGGTCACATTTCTCCTGGCGGCTAACCCCGGTGAAGCGCCCAAACCACTTGCCAAGATAGCCTCCGGCGGTGAGCTCTCAAGGATACTCCTCGCTGTAAAGAACGCCCTCAGGGACGGCTCCGTGGAGACGCTCGTCTTCGACGAGGTGGACGCCGGTATAGGCGGCATGGTGGCGGAGAGGGTGGGCGAAAGGCTAAGAGCCCTCGCTGAGTCCTGTCAGGTAATATGTATAACCCATCTGCCACAGATCGCGGGGCGGGCAGGCAATCATTTTCTGGTTGAAAAAGCCGTTGTGGATGGGCGGACCCTGACAAGGGTCGAGGAGCTTGATTTCGATATGCGGGTCAAGGAGCTTTCACGTATGCTTGGTGGCTCCGAGGGTTCGGAGGCTGCTTACAGACATGCCCTTGAGTTGGCGAAGAGGTGAATTGAGTGGCTAACATTGTCATTGAAAACGCGAAACTCTCCGATGTGGAGGCGATGAAAGAGGTTTTGGACGTATGGGCGAAGAGGGGCCTTCTCCTGAGCCGTTCACGCCTGGACATGTATGAAAATATCCGCGACTTCACAGTCGCCAAGGATGACGGGGTGGTTGTCGGTCTGGCGGGGCTTCACATACTATGGTTCGACCTCGTGGAGATAAGGTCGCTGGCGGTATTGGAAGAGCGGCAGGGCGAGGGTATAGGCCGCCTTCTCGTCGAGCGCGCCCTTGAGGACGCCAAAGAATTGGGTATTAAGAGGGTCTTCTCTCTCACCTACAAGCCCGGTTTTTTCGAGAAGCTGGGGTTTTCCGAGGTTGAGAAATCAGAACTTCCCCATAAAGTTTGGATGGATTGCCTCAACTGTACGCAGTTTCCCGACTGCGCCGAAATAGCGATGACACGCGAAGTTTGATGCGCCACCTCGACGAGATTATTGAAAGAATAGAGAAGAAGCTCAAAGGTGGCCGCTACCTTTTGAACATCTCTTTGGAAGATAGCACCGCAGTGGAGGCCAAAGGCGGCAAGGCATGCGAGGTTGAGCAGCTAGCCGAGGGCGGCCTCGGCCTCTGTGTGGAGCTTTCAGGTGGGAGGCTAGGATTTACCTCTACTACCTTTGGCGATGAGGCGCCGGATGTGGAACTTATCTGCGAACGCGCTCTAGCCTCCGCGGCGGTAGCTACCATTGAGCACCGTTACTCATTGCCTGAAGCTTTGGATTATCCCCCTAAAAAAGAATTGAAAATTTTAGACCCGGAGAGCCTGACTTTTACGCCTGCTTTGGCGCTCTCTCTTGCGGCGGCGGCGGAGCGGGCGGCCTACGGGGTCGATCGTAGGGTCGCTTCGGTTAGAAGGGCGAGATGCGAGGGCGGTGTTTCGCATAACGTTGTCGCTGTAAATGGGAGCCATTTTAGCTGGATGGAGAGCAGCTACTCGGTGTCGCTTGAAACCGGCGCGCGTGATGGAGAGGAGGGTGAGAGCGGCTGGGCGGAGAGCTCGACTCGCCTCTTTGCCTCGCTGGATCCTGAATCCATAGGGCGTGAGGCTGGAGAAAGGGCCGTGGGGCTGCTGGGAGGAGGGCTTCCCAAAAGTGGCCGTTACGATGTTGTTCTGGATTCAAGGGTTGCGCTCGATATGCTGGACGTTATCGGCTTCTCCCTCATAGGTGAGAATGTTTCCAGGGGGAAGTCGCTTCTCGCGGAAATGGTTGGGAAGAGGATCTTCTCGGATAAACTTAACATAATTGACGATGGCCTCCTCACCACCGGAATCGAGACCGCCCCCTTGGATGGCGAGGGGTCCGCAAGGAGGCTCACTCGCTGTGTCGAAAGTGGGGTGCTGACGAGCTACCTCTACGACAGGCGGTCCGCCGCCGAGGCGGGTGTCGGGACAACGGGTAACGGGACCGGCGGGGTATCCTCGCGGGTTGAGCCCTCATGCACGAACCTATTCATTGCGGGCGGTAAAGGGCATTCTCAGAGAGATCTTATCGGGAGCCTCGCCAACGGCGTGCTTGTCAGTGAAGTGATGGGGATCCATACCATTGATCCCATCTCTGGAGAATTCAGCTTGGGGTTTTCCGGACAGCTGATAACCGGTGGTGAAATTACCGCACCTCTTACAGGGGGGACCATCTCCGGAAACATATTGGACCTCTTCTCAAACGTTGAAGTTGTAGGAGAGGATATGCGTTTTCAGGGGGGCCTGGGGGCTCCTTCACTTCTTTTGTCCGGGGTGGAGATAGCGGGTCAATAGAGGAGCAGGTAGTCTCTACCAAATTTTAGCCCCGCGCCATTTAGCTCATTTACCGCAACTTCCCGTGCATCCCTGTGTCTTATGGCTATAAGGCTCAGGTAATCTAATTGATTGACCTCATCCGGGGCAAATACAGGCATCCCACTGAAATTTTTCCCGGCTTTAAGCGGGTCTATGAACGCCGACACCCTAACGCCGGCTTTATCAAGTTCCCTTTTAAGTAGCCGCCCCGTGATGCCTGCGCCCCTAATTGCTATGGGACGGGTGGATAGCTCCGGGAACACCCCGGCACTTACAAGCGGCTTAAAGTAGGCAGCCTTGATTTTGAGGAAGGCATCGCCGCTGGTTCTCTTTGAGGTGCGGGTTAGCCTATTGGGGTGGTCGCGCCATCCAACCGTTACGGTGTCAGCTTTAGCAAACTTTCCCCCCGAAGCCAAGAGGCGCAAGAATAGTTCGTAGTCCTCAGGGAAGATGCCCTCGCGGTACCCTCCCGCGGCCTTCACGGAAGCTGTTCTGAAAAGCCAGGTGGGATGGGGGAGCGGCGATTCGGTAAGGGCGTTTATTCGGATTTCCCCTGCTGTTACAACCGTGTTAAGCCAGGATAGGTAATCTCGCCAACCCACCGGGCAATCACCGACCGGCTCGACGAGACCTCCGACAATATCAACCTCGTCGTTCGCATCGATCAACTTGAGCTGCTCTAAAAAACGCTCCGGCATTGAGATGTCATCGCCGTCCATCCTCGCGCAAAAGGGCGTCTTGGCTTTCCCGAGCAGAAGGTTCAGTGCCTTAACGATTCCAAGCGGTTTTTCGCTCCTTAAAATTTTGAAGCGGCCGTCCGCTGCGGCAAGGTCCGACAAAATAGCGGGAGTCGAGTCAGTGGATGCATCGTCCAAGATTAAGCACTCCCAATCGCTGAAGCTTTGGGCCAAAAGCGAATCAAGGGCCTCCTGAAGGTAGCTCTCCTCGTCCCTTACCGGCATCAGTATTGAGAGTTTTTTCATCTTCATCCGAAAAAAAGGGCCGCCGCACAAGGTACGGAGGCCCCTTTGTTTTAAAGCATATTTAAACTATTTCATCAGACATTGCATTGTGAAGTCCTTAAATCCCGCCCAGGTGGCAGCGTCGATGTCGCTCTGAGATTCGACGTAGGGACCAACGTAGAGCGGCGTCCCCACCGGTATTGCATAGGGCAGTGAGCCTATTGCCGTCCAGCTGGCGTCAGCCGGATACCTGTAGTAAGCGGAGAACACCCCTGCATTTCTGATTATCAGGATCATGTATGGGGGTTTGACTATTATTCCTGTAGGTTTGTCGACCTCGCCCCCGCCTATATTGTACTTGAGGTGCAGCTCCTGAGGCTCAAGCTTGGCCGTTGGGTCGGCTAGGTAGAGGGGTGGGTTTGCATAACCGACCACAGTGAAGTGGTTGGAGGGGCCGAACTGCGCCTCCCTTACCGAGAGACCCTGCCCTGAGGTGCCGACGTCCGCGTCATCTCTGTCAATCATGCCGGTGGCGGTCACCGCCGTTGCGAAGTCCTCGCCTTCGAGGGTCTCGTTTAGGCTCTGGTCGACCGTAGCCTGCCCGAACATCCTCCCGCCTATCGTCGGGTCGTTGTAGACGACGACGCCCAGCCCCAAGGGATACTCGTCGTCAATCGTTTGTAACGTCAAGTTGCCGGAGTAGCAGCTGCCCCCTACGCAAGCGAAGCGCCACGCCGGGTCCAGATATGTGAAGTTGTCGTACCAGTCGAGCTGGCAGTTGTCGATCGTTATCGTCGTCTCGCTGACAACAGGTAAAGAAGCATCCGGGCAGCCTGACAGTATCTCCGGTTCTGTGTAGTTCGTGTATGCGGTCGCCGTAAGGAGGTAATCGCCGTCAGGCCACTCGGAGATGTTTATGGCGTCAAGAGCGCAGTTGTCCGAGATGGAGAGGCCGCAGTACTCCAGCGTAGAGTCGACTATCGGTGAGATCCCCATGGGATCGGGTCTTATGGTGAACTCGACCCTATCTATCTCATCCAACCCTGTTGCAGGTGCCGCCGGATCGAATTGGTGGTCGTCGAAGGGTTCCGCCTGCCAGTATAGATTAACTCCGTTGGTTGACAGCTCACCCCACGTTGAGAAGTTGGGCGGATGCACCGTAGATACGGTTGGTTCGGGGCAATCTACGTAGAAGTCGATAATGTCTGCAACGCAGTTTAGCTCGTCGTAAGCGTCGATGCTGACGGGGTCTACCGCGTAGTTGAAGGTTACGTTGACGGTCTCTCCGGACATCGTATCGAAGGAGACGGCGGTGGCCGGTCTTGCGACCCAGAGTATGGTGCCGTTGCCTCCGTTGGCGGTCAGGGTAACTGTGTCGCCTACCTCGTAACGCGTTTTGACCGGGCTCGTCTGCCTGATAGCCAGCGGCGAAGAGACCGTTACGATCGACTCGTAAATGCCGCCGCATATTCCCGTAGAGTCCTCAGCATGTACAACAGTAGTGCCGCACTTTTGCGCCGTTATCCATGCGGTGTGCACGCCCTCCCCTAAGGGGGTAACCGTTACAACGTCATTGCCCAGCGGATCGGGGTCGGCGGTCCACACCCAGTCGGAGAAGGGGTAGGGGTCGCCGTCGCTGTTTACTATCGTGAGGATTTCGGTGTCGCCATTGAAATCAGATATCTGGAAGGGTGCGTTTACCGGGTCTTCCGGCACAACAGGCGGCTGCATAGCGTAACCTACGCACTCGGTAGCGACGCGGGTGGGAATGGCCTGCGTGCAGTTGTTCGCGTCAACAACCCAGATTAGTGCGTCGCCTACGTTGTGGGCTGTTACGTAGCCGGTTGAGGAGACGGTGGCGATGTTCGTGTCGGAGGACTGCCAAACGATATCACCGTAGGAGTCCTTTACCGTCAGCTGCTGGGAGTCGCCCACGCCCAGGTCGAGGACCCTCGGCGAGACCTCAAGGGCGCAGCATTCGACGCACAGCGCGTTCTGGCTGCCCGATTCGTTGAGCGAGTAGTTGTACCAGACCTCCGGGTTACCGTTACCGCTGTAGCCGCGCTCGGAGTTGAGCGCGCCATAGACCTGCGGGTTGCCGCTTCCGGCGAACTCTCCGTCGCAGTAAATAGCGCCGTTTATGTGAACGGAAACCGTCGGGTTGGGTGATAGCTTAGGCACCGACGGATCAGGTCTGACGGGTATATCCGCCTCGGTGAAGTTCATGGAATTGTGTTTATAGTGCATTTCCTGCCCCGGAGGCGTCTGCACGACTATGGGGGTGGTTCCGCCGAGGCCGCCGAAGGACATCGTTCCTGCGACGTAGATGATGCCCGTGGTGTAAAAATCACCGGAGATCTCATGCCGCGGCAGCGCGTCGGTTAATACCTGGCCCGCTTTGGCGTCGTGGATTGCAGGGGTCTTGTCAATAAGCTCGCCGGTGATCGATTGGTCGGGCAACCAGGCCGGGCCGCCGGCCACCGTGTTTTTGAGCCCCCAGGTGTCGATGAAGACGTAGTCCCCATCATAGTTGGGGTTTGAGTCCGGAAAGCTGAGCAGTTCATTTATATTGTTGAGCAGGACTTTAGTTTTAGGGTTGTAAAGCCCCGGAACAGCGCTGCCCATATCCACCGACAACCAGTAGGAGTTTTCGCTGTGGTTTAGCGCGAGCTCGCGCATCAGGTCGTACTGTAGCAGTACGATAAGCTCGCTTATCCTGGCGCGGCTGATGTTGGTGAAGTAGTTCCCGTAGCCGTCAGGCTTATATGGCTGGTATACGAAGCCTGGAATATAGTTTGGGTCAGAGGTCGGGTAGACCCCCTGAATCAGGCCATCGTTGACCTCGCCCGTTCCAGCGCGACCTACGTAGACATCGACGAAGCGATCGGTGTTGTTCGCGCCGCCGAAGGGCGCTCCGTTGAACTGGCCGTCGATCCGCTTTTCGATGCGTTTATTAAGTAGTGGCACTGTTAGCTGCCCGCGAACAACGACGTCGCCCCAGTGGACGAGGAAGTTGCCGGACCATGCCGCGCCGCCGCCGGAGGTGATAGCGTTGGGGAAGCAGACGGGGATTGGCGGTATGAGGGTTATATTCCAATCGTCGGCAGGACACGAATCAGCGCCGTCGTTATGGTTTGTCCACGGCTGCACCGAGATGGAGGAGCCACGCCCCTCCGGGTACTCCAGGGAGTCGCTGTAGGGCACGCCTTTAAGGGCGGTGTAGGGGATCATGTTTATAGTTCCCCTGAATGTTGTGTTTGCGGTGCCCGTTGAGGTAATCGGGTAGAAGTAAATCCGCTCTCTATCGTACTGCTGCCCCACTTCATCTAGCATATAAACGTTAAGGGGCGTCGGCAGGTGACCGTCGACGAGGTTCATATCGCTGCCGTCAAAGCAGTGCTCAAACTGGAAATATATCTGGAAGAGGTTGGAGGCGCAGTATTTGCCTCCGTTTACTATGGGATTGACGATATTGTCCGCGAGATAGAACATCTGGAAATTCTCGCAGAGGTTGTCAACCGTCAGGGTGCCGTCATTGTTACAGGACCACGCGGGGCTCTCGGCTTCCTCTATCAGCTGAGAGTCCAGCTCATAGCCGCCTGTCACCAATGGCTTGAAATATGCCGCCGTTATTCCTATCGAATCTGCTTTAACGGATGTGGCTTTGATGGTGATGGTTTCACCCGTGGCCGTATTTCCGATGGATAGCTTTGCCAAAGCTGCCGCGCGCTCGTCATCGCCGGGATAATCGGGGTCAGGTATTGTGAATACAAGGGCTTTTCTCGGATTCGTCGGGTTGACCGTTACGGGGGCAACAGTCGGAGTCACACCAGCCAGTTCCCCGGGGTGGGAGAACCAGTAGGGGTTTTTCCCTCCGATGATTTCAAGCTCCACGAAGCGGTACTGCGGCTGGCAGAAGGCGACCTTTACCTCGCTAATACCCTCGCAGGTTGCGACCACGTCTGGGGATACAGTGACGCCGCAATCCCTACAGGGAGGTACGTCCGGGGTGATGGTGGTAGTTGCACCTGCGTAGCCTACGGGGGTAAGGTCGAAGGGAGGACGCATAGGAGAGGCTGGGGTAAAGTCACCGGGGCTCACCGCGCAAATGGAGTCGTAGTATACGCGGTATGCGCCATCCTGGTATTGGTTGTCCAGATATAGCGCGTCAGCCGGGTTCTGATTTATCGGAGATGAGTCGGGGTTGTCAAAGAGACCGGCAGTATCTGTGAAGGCATAATAACCATCGTAGCCGGTCTGGGGATCGTTGGGGTCCCAGGTGGTATAACCGGTCGTGTCTTCATTTGTTGGGTAGAAGACCGTGTAGAGGTCACCGCGCTGGTCGTTGGGGATGCTGGGTGAAGTTTGCAGATCCGCCAGCATGGAATACCCGGACGCAGGAGCCGGCAAAGTGCTCTTCACCCTGCCCTTGTCTTGAGGGGTGTTGGTGTTGTAGACACGGTTGCCGTTGCAATCCAGAACCTCTAGGGAGGCAAAGAGCCTGTCTGTGTATAGCTCGCAATCTTCCGATTGCTGCCCGCTAATATTGTCTTCGAGCATATTGTAGCTGTTTGGCGCCCAAGGGTAGAGGTGTATCCGGTTTGACGCAAAAATATGGTCATCTACCGGCGCTATGGGAGTAGAAGCGCCGTAATCACCTAAGTGAAAAAGCTTTACCCAAGCAGGCAGTACGCCGCCATCCGGGTAGACATTCAGGTTGAAAAATCCAAATTCAGGGTCCGGGGTGGTTACAGAGGGGTCTATCCAGGCTTTCGGACCCGAAACCGAAAAATACTCGAAGGATTGGGTTAAGTTGACTGTGGCGCCCGATTCGGTGTGGTCATATCGCGGAGTAGCCGCAGCGCCATTATCCAACGTGTTGTACATCTTCCCGACCTGGTTTCCAAAATCATCGTAAACGCTGAACTTGAAGTCGTTGTTTGGCGCGACCTCATTGCCGCAGGCGTCGGTTACCTTTGCGCTGAAGATGTAATTGTCGTCGTAGCAGGTGGTCATGGGGTCGGCCAGGCCATCCCTATAGGGAGGGACATCCAGCTCGACCGTAGCTGACCTGTAATCGTGATCAACGAAATTTACATAAACATTTGTCGGTTCGCCGGGGAGGAAGTTCACCGTATAGGTGGCGTATATCGTAACTTCGCCCGCGTCACCGCAATCCACCTTGGCTGCGGCTTCGACGATAAAAGCCCTCGCGGGGCCATCGTAGGATAAAACCGTAGTGGCAATGCCTCCGCTAGTAGTGGTTACCGTTGGAGAGAGGGATGGTTGGTCGGCAGCTGTTGGGTCCCGGTTCAAGATGTCAAAAGTTACCGTTGTGGCGTCGCTTACGAGGTTGTTGTCGCCATCCTTGACGGTGGCTTTTAGGGTGACTCCGTCGGGGCATATAGGGATTCCGTCGGGCTCAAGGGAGATTGTGCCGCAGTTGTTGGTGGCGAGGTTTCTTAATGCCGAACGGGATTTGTATGTTCTGCGCCTGTACTGAGCGTTCAGCGTAGCGTCGCCATCTCCGGTTCCACCGAATGTAAAACCTGAGCGGGGGTTCCCCGAGGCATCATAGGTGCCAACGGAGTAGTTCTCTACAGGGTACTCCTCCGAGAACTTAGGGTCCCTCTTTTCCGCCCTTAGGACTATCTCCGACTCAACCGTCTGGATCAATGAGACCTCGGGGTTTTCTCCCGTATTGGTAAGCTCGTAGGGCATATCCAGAGGCTTTTTCGTGTTTGGGTCGGAGGGTATGCGGATACCGTTTTTGTCGTAATATTTGAGAACCAAGTTGTCCACGTTAGTGGCGATAAGCTCTCTGTATGGTGCTGTCCCTGTGGGGTTCGCGTTGTCGGGGGTGTAGCGGTAGAGGTTGTAGGGAGGGCCATCCAGAAATAGATCTACATCAACGTCAAATTGCTCGCCGACTTCAACCGTTCCGTCGCCATCTTGATCGAAGGCCACAGGGATCGTTATTATCTCCTTGGCGGCACCGGTCTCTTTTGAGACGGCGAAAATTGCTATCTCTTCATTTGACACCACGTTGGGTGTTTCGCCATGAGGGTCGTCAAACTGGACGGCTATAAAGTGGTCGCCGGCCGCCATGATAGGGCGCCCAAGCATCGAGACAACATCGTCACGCTCGGCAACCGCCCCCGCCTGCTGGATAGCTTTGAGGAGAAAATCCTCGGCGACCCTGGCCCGCTGCTGCATCTTCGCGGTCTCGTCCTGAATTGAATAGCTCTGCTGCTGCGAAGTGAAGAGCTGCCATATACCGGCTATTAAGATGAGCCCAATCGCCATAGCGATCATAAGCTCGATCAGCGTCATGCCTTTGGAATTGCGCTGCTTTTGCGCCGAGTTCATTTTCTCGCCTCCTGTGGGTCTTCAGGCCGTACTTTACGCACGCTGTTAGACCGCAGGTTTCCCCCCGTGGGTGCCTGCCTCATTATCTGCCTTTATTTATATGCCGCCAGCGCCCGCCAAGGGCGCGTCAATCTACTCTTCCTGCCAAGCCTCGCGCTCAACCCCATAGATTTTGGGTATGTAGGGCGGGTTTGTGATCATCACGGCCCTCAAAGCCGGGTCCCAAGCTATCGAGTAGAGGGGGGGGCTTGTGAGACCGGAGCTGTATGCCCCTGTGGCGTGACTGCTGAACCAGGGGCTTATGAAAGCGCCGTTGGTCTCAAGCTTTTTGAAATCCCAGTTTTCCAGCTTTCTTATAAGGTCTTCCACGCCCTCGGCAACGCCACCGCCGCCGCCGGTAGTTGATTCCCTACCGGTTATAAAGGCGGCGTTGTAAACTGCGTCGGAGTCGACACTTGTAATACCGGCTACAACTCCGTAATGCTTCTCACCCCAGTCATTGGAGAGAACGGTGATGGCATCGGAGATTATTGCGAAGGGTAAATTCGTCGCGTTTATCTCGCCTTCAATATATACCGGGTTAGGTGTCACAAAGGTGGTGGGCACTACAAGGGTGCCGGTTACCGTAGCATAAGTTGGCTCGATTGCCGGATTTCTCTCCCGCCCCTTGTATGAGCCGATGAGCTTGATCGCCTCTATCGCTCCTACGCCTCTTGTTCGTTCGGCATAGATAAGGAGCCCTCTGTCACCTGTGGGAAATCCCCCCATCTCACCGTTGTAGTAGTTCATATACCAGTGGCTTAGGCGCTGAAGGTCGATGACGGTGAAGTTCACCGCCGCGCCCTCGCGGGGGTCGTTGGTTTCAAGGGTTGTCGGGTAATCCAGGTCTACAGTGGCGGGGTTGGCGGCTGGCTTGTCCTCAACAGAGTAAACTATTGACCCTTGTATAAAGGTGGACGTGTTTCCGTCCGGATTGACCCTCACAGCCGATGACCAGCCAGTGAAGTCGGTAGTGTTTCGGATATCGTTAGTAACATCGACCGGCGAGGCACCGTCGATGCTGCACCTAATTGATATGGCGCCGCCATCGTTAGTGATGTGTATGGTGTCCACATCAGCCTCAAAGGGAAGTGCGCCCTGAACCAGAGAATAATCCTCGTAGCGTCCGCCGCTCTGAATGGAGCCCCTGTCGATTGTGGTGAGGGTGTCGACGCCTGTACGCACAATGGAGTCGAGCCCGAAGGCGAAGAGGTCCTCGACCTTTGCCCTTGTCTCCGGGAGTATATCTTCAGTGAGGTTAACGTCCGTGGAGGTTGTCCCACCCGCGTCAGGGACGGCGATTGTCACGTTGCCCGCGCCTGCGCCACCGGAGGTGCCGTTGGTGTAGTGGACCTGATGGTAGAGAATGTCGCCCGTCGCTGTTATGGCGTTGGAGTCAAGAGCGGGGTCGTAGGTGAACTCCATCCCTGCCCTTGGGGCGATATAGATATCGCCGTTGGCGTGTACCCTGCCGCCCTCTACGGAGAGGAATGAGCTTTGCTGGGGCCGCCAGTTCATATCGCCCTCATAGAAGGCGAGGTACTGCGTCACCGGCCGCTCCAGAATCTTTATAGTCTCCACTATCTCTTCTCTGTCGGTGCCGTTGTTGGAGACAGCACGCCCGGTGATTAAGTATTGGTAGGAGACGTTGGTTATCGGCCGCTGATTCTCCGTGGTCGAATATACGATAGGCTGCGGAGTAGTGGCTGTGGGGTCTTCGCTGTTGGGGGGCAGATCCACCTGGTAGGTTATCGTATAACCGTTGAAGTCGCTGCCCGTCACGGGAGCCGTTATCGCTGTCGGGGTTCCATCCGGTTCATAGATCCTGCCTGCCCTGAACTCCGCGAGGATATCGCCCACGGCCACGTCCAGCGCCGCTTCCGCCGCGTAGAAGGATTGCCTTGATACGCGTTGGTTGGTTACGGAGCGGGTGTCCAGTGTGGCGCTAATCAATGCGCCTGCGCCCATCAGCGAAAGTAGCGCCAGTACCAGGAGGCTCGTTACGAGGACTGCGCCGCGATCTCTATCCATGCGCATCGTTACTGCCTCCTGTTGACGAGGGAGACGAAGGTCACACTGCGCTCCGTTCCCGTCCGGTCTGTGAATTTAGATGTAACGGTCAGCTCCGCGTAGTCCGCCGCTAAAGGCTCAATGGTCCACGCAGTAGTAACGGTAAAGGCTGTCGTGCCTGCCGGGCCAAGGACCTCTTCATCCCAAGTGGTTCCGTAGACGCCATCACCTGAACCGCCGTCTTCATGCGCCCCATCGTCATATAGTACGAAATAGTCGGGCTTTGCATCGGTTTCACCGTAAGCGGGGTTCCAGGGTGCAACCTTATTTGTTCCGCCGTTGCCGCCCGAGAGTAAGCCGTCGACGATGAGAAGGGGCTCTTTAACGGTTCCGGAGAGGTCCTTTTCGGCAAAGGAGGTGAAGTCCGTCTCCGTGCTTGTGAGGTAGTCGAAGTCGAGGGCGGAGTACCTGTCCGCGCGGTCGCTCCTCGCGTAGCTGCGCAGCTCTTCCATCTTTTCCTGGGCTAGGATAGTGGCTTCGCTCATCATGTGGTTGAAGGTGTTTGCGTTGATATAGGCTAGTGAAAGCTGGATCACCGCCAGGAGCCCTATAAGCAGGATCACGAGCGCGACAAGCACCTCTATGAGGGTGAAACCCCTGCGGTTCATTTAAAACCCCTCCCACTTGTAATCACCGCCATCGGTATCCGGCGGCGTATATTTGAATGCTCTTATTATGCCGGCGCGCTGCACCTGTACGGCACGTGTGTTGTAAAGCTCGGTGTTTGAGCTGTGGGTAAGGTACAACTCTCCGCCGTAGTTGCTGATTCCGTTTGGCTTGAAGGTCAGATGATTGTATACGGCGGAGCCGCCCGGCACGCCGAAGGCCACCGCCGCGGTATCCTCTTCCGTTGTGGATTGGGGCGGAAAGGTTGTTCCGCTCGGGCGATTTACCTTTACGCCGGGAAAGTCCGGGTTGGTTCGGCCGGTAAGCTCAAAGAGGTACTTCTTAATCAGCGTGACTGATTTGTCGTCCTCAATCCTCTCAACGAAGAGCGTTTGCCCGCCCTGGTCGATCCTTATCCTGTAATCCAGGTTCTTTGCAATTGCCTCCGCGCGAGCGAGCTGAAGCTGTGAGGTGAGCGTCTTTGTAGCCGAGTTTACCTTGTAAGTCGGTATGTATATGAAGAGGCCGGGTGCTGCTACTAGTGCCAGTATTGCAATAACGGCCACCGTTATCATTAGCTCTACAAGTGTAAAGCCCTTTTTCCGTTTAGCGCTCAATGTAAATAACATTCAACCGATCCTCTTCTTGCTGGGCTATTTAATTAGGACTGGTTAAAACAGGCCCATATTAGTCACAAGCAACGAATTATATAACATCTCCGAGCCAAATCCCAGCCGGGTCACTTTTCCTCAACGAAGGTGTGGCGAAGTACCTCGGCGGGGGTCGTCGCTCCTGCGGCCACCTTTTCGGCGCCGGAACTTAAAAGTGTCTTCATCCCGGCGTTTATCGCGATCTCGGTTATTCGCCCGGTAGTCGCCTTGTCGTGTATCGCGTCGCCAATCTCTTTAGTTATTGGCATGACCTCGAAGATACCGGTCCTGCCAATATAGCCGGTTTGGCGGCACTTGGGGCACCCTTCGCCCAGTTTTATGACGGTATCCTCCGGTAGCCCGAGCATAGCCGCCTCGTGGGCGGGGATGACGACCTCTTTAGCGCAGTAGCCGCAAGGGCTCCTCACGAGGCGTTGGGCCATGGTCCCAACAAGCGTTGACGCCAGGAGGAAGGGCTCCACGCCCATGTCGATTAGGCGGTTAACGGCGCCGGGGGCGTCATTCGTGTGCAGGGTGGATAGGACGAGGTGGCCTGTGAGAGCCGCTTGAATAGCCATCTTGGCGGTCTCACTGTCGCGTATTTCGCCCACCATTATTATGTCGGGGTCCTGCCTTAGGAGCGTCCGTAGAGCGCTTGAGAAGGTGAGGCCGATGCCGGGCTGCACCGCAACCTGATTGAACTCAGGAGATATGTTCTCAATCGGGTCCTCTACGGTGGAGATGTTGAACTCATCCGTGGAGAGCTTTTTCAGCGCTGTGTAGAGGGTGGTCGTCTTACCCGAACCAGTTGGGCCGGTGACGAGGAATATGCCGTGCGGGCGGGCGAGGAAGCTCTCCACGAGCCGGAGATCGTTTCCCCAAAGCCCAAGCTGCGAGAGGTCCTGCTCAAGGAGGAGGGGGTCGAAGATTCTCATGACCACCTTCTCGCCGAACGCCACAGGCAGGGTCGATACCCTCATCTCCAGCTTAGTCGACTCGTATTCGGTCTTAATCCTGCCGTCCTGCGGGATGCGTTTTTCTGCAATGTCCATCCTGGCAAGGGTTTTCAGGCGTGAGGTGATGGCGGAGTGTACCCTTCTGGAGAACCTGTGCGCAGTGTGCAGCACCCCGTCGATCCTCAAGCGGACAACCGCTTCACTTCTTTTTGGCTCTATATGTATGTCGCTTGCACGTTGGTCAAATGCATATCTGAAGAGATGGTCCACGGCGCGGACGATGTGGCTGTCGGTTGCATCCAGGTCCGCGTCGGAGCGCATGGAGAAAAACTGCTCCAGATTCTGTATGTCCGGTGATTTTGCGAGGTCCTTTTCAGCTTCCGCCACCGAGTTCTTGAAACCGTAAATCTCCTTTATGAGATGTAGTATCTCGGCGGCCGGCGCAATATAAACGATGAGTGACGCGCCCAGCTTAGCCCTTACCGTGTCCAGCACCTCCTGATCGAGGGGGTCTGCGACCGCGACTGGCGCGGGCCGGGCTTTGGGGTCTAGGACCAGCACCGCGTGTTTGAAGGCGTAGGCTCGGGGCAATGACCTCACTATCGCCTCGCTGTCCAGCTTTAGCGGGTCTATCTCAATGGTGGGAATCCTTAGGCGCTTGGAGATGGAGGCTACAATTTCGCCACCTTCCAGAGGTTCTTTCTCGCGGCCGGGAGGGGTGAGCCCAAAAGATTGTATTAGTGAGACCGGGCTCTCAGCTTCCACGGCGGAGCGCTGGGCTGCAAGTTTGGCGGATTGAATTTTCCGGCGCTCCCTCACGTACTTGGCCTGAAGGTCACTTAAAAGCCCATCCTCAACAAGTGCGGCCAGGGCCATATCCAGGGTCAGGCTCCTCGCCGCCGCGCCCATAGGGGCTTCTTCAGCCAATTTCTTTCTCCTTGTACGACAAGAGCATCATTTGATAAAACCCCCAGTGAGAGAATAGTATACGCTGGAGGCGAAAAATGGTGACAATAGCCGTTATAGACGGCCAGGGCGGCGGAATTGGCAGCCACATCGTGCGCCGTCTCAGGGAGGAGTTGCCCCCCGAGGTAGATATTGTCGCCCTCGGTACCAACGCAGTCGCAACGCAGGCGATGATGAAGGCGCGCGCAAATAAAGGTGCCTCAGGGGCGAACGCCATTAAGGTCACGGCCCCGAAGGTCGACGCTATAGTTGGAGCGCTCGCCATAATAGCACCACACCAGATGATGGGCGAGGTAACTCCTGAGATAGCGGAAGCGCTTTTACTTTCGCCTGCCAGAAAGTTTCTTCTGCCTCTCCGGATTGACGGCATCACCCTGGCTGGGCATACGTCGGTACCTTTCCCCCACCTTATCGACAAACTTGTGGGTGAACTAAAGCGCTGTTTTTTTGATAGCGGAGTGGAAAATGTGTGAAGCGGCAGTGTTTTTGAAACGCGGCGGCGATGATGAAGAACTCCTTTTAGAAGATGTCTGCATCATCCGCCCTGACGAGGAGACCGGGGGGCTCTTTTTACAGAATATTTTCGGAGAGCAGCGTATAGTAAAAGCTACCTTTGATGTAGCAAATCTCTCCGGCCATAGAATTGTCCTCAAGGCGGCCAATTGATTCTTAAATTCAAAATACACTTTTCTATTCTGGCAACCGCTCTGCTGGCGTCGGGGTGCGTTTCAGGGCCTGAAACCATCTCGCAGCCGGAGCCGGGANGAGCCAGGACCGTCGCCGGCAGCCTCAGTCGAAGCCGCTCAAATCAGCCATGAAAAGGTGGGGGAGGAGAACCACTCCATCGAAGTCGAGGAGTTGTCCGCTCCAGCTGAAGCGCGTCCGAAAATTGAGCAAGGGGAAATTTTAAGCCCCCAATATACCGAAAACGTTGCCGCCCAAGGAGGAGCCCCTCAACCGGAGAAGGTTAGCCCCTCTTTCCCTCCCGAACATCTGGCACAAGCCGAATTAGCCCCGGCGGATGAGGCGAATATATGCGTGCCCGCCATCGGCAGCACTGAAGCCGAAGCTTTGGAGGCAGAGTCCGATTTTTGGGAGATCCCCGAAAACGATTCCGTAGCCTCCCTCCTTGGAGAGTTTACCGGCCCTCTTAGCCGTTCCACTGCCTACGCTTTGCGACGGGCAGGCAGGTATTTGCCCATGATAGAGCGGGTGCTTGAAGAGGAAGAGCTGCCGCCGGAGCTGGCCTCTTTGCCGATGGTGGAGAGCCATTATCTCCCTGAAGCCCGCTCTAGCGCTGATGCGGTGGGGCTCTGGCAGTTCATTGAAAGTACGGCGGAAGCCAGCGGTTTGAGGGTGGATTGGTGGGTTGATCAGCGGCTTGACCCCGAGTTGGCGACGAGGGCCGCCGCGAGGCACCTTAAAGCTCTTTATGAACGTTTCGGTGACTGGGAGCTATCCCTGGCCGCATACAATGCCGGTCCGGGAGGAGTGTCGAGGGCGCTGGAGCGTAGCGGAACTGATAATTTCTGGGAGTTGGCCGATTCAGGTACTTTGCGGCGCGAAACGAAGCGCTATGTACCAAAATTTTATGCCGCGCTTGCGATACAGCGGGACCCTGAGTCATACGGCTTCGCGGTAGCCCCGGAGATGCCCGAAGAGTTTGACACCGTAATTGTGGATTCCCCCGTGGACCTCCTAACGATATCGAGACTCAGCGGGATCTCAAGAAGCAGGCTTCACCGCCTTAATCCCTCCCTTAGAAGGGAGTGTACGCCGCCCGGTGCTTCCTCCTATCCGTTGAGGGTCCCTGCGGGCATGGGACAGTTGGTCGAAGATGAGCTGGAGAAGCTTAGCCGGGCTGAACGGCTCGATTTTGTCAAGTACACGGTAAAGGGCGGCGATTCGGTTCATGCAATCGCCCGCAGGTTCGGCACTTCGGTAGATGCGATCTCCGACCTTAACGCGCTCTTAAATCCTAAGCTTATCAAGCCAAGGCAAACGCTTGTTATCCCGGTGCGTAAGGGGACCGGCGCGGAGATCGCTTCTTTGGAGCTGAAAGAGGGTGGTCGAGGCACCTATGTTGTCAGGGGGGGTGACAATGTTTGGAAGATTGCGCGCGCCTTCAAAGTGCATGTAACTGATATCATAAGTTGGAATGGTTTGGGCGATGAGGGCATTATACGTCCTGGCGACAAACTGTATGTTTCAGGCGGGAGAGAAGCGGACAGTATAGCCTCAAGGGCGGGAGATGTTTATGTAGTGGCTCCTGGGGATTCGCCTTGGTCCATTGCCGAGCGTCATGGCGTAGACGTGAAAGATCTTATGCGGTGGAACGGCCTCGGGAAGGGTTTTGTAATCCGCCCGGGAGACAGGTTGGCAGTCTCCGCCAAAGGTAATTAGACGCATGCGCTTGTTGACACAAGCGGTGTGCTTTTGATAGAAGTAAATAGGTTTTCCCCGGGTTTAAATATGTCATTCGGGGTGCCTTTATGGTTCAGGAGGGTGACTGCCGTGCTTTTTCACGGCGGCATTCATTTTATGCGTCGCCCAGCCGTCACCGGCCGGGGTCGGACACTCTTTTAAACGGGCAGCCTGTATGTCACTACTAGGTTCGCGTTACTTTCATTTGACCTTGTTGGCCCTTCCGGCCCTCATTGTCTCATTTAATGTTAACGCTGCCGAGTGGACCGTTTCAGCTGACGCCTCCACCGAGCTTACCAACGAAAAGAACGACGAGGAGACAACGACCTCGGTCTCTGAAGAGCAGTCCTTCTCACTCTCCTACAAGCACGATATAAATAAAGAACTATCTACTGCCATAGATTATACCTTTGACCGTTCCTTCGATACAGCCGACCGGGAGTGGGATGAGACCACGATCGATAATGAGTTGACTTATGAGCTGACCGGTGCCTGGTGGGGGGTATCCGCAGGGTGGGCGCAATCCGTCTCCGAGTATGACGACCCCACAGCGGAGGACACCACCGAGAACTCTTTTGAATTCGAAGCGGTGATGGAGCCGGAGAGCCAGGAGTTGCCTGACCTCAAGTACAACCTTGAAGTAGATGACGACACCACCGACAAATCATATGAAGGGGTGTTTGAGTACAAGCTTCTCCACGAGGATCTGGTCCTCTCCCTTGAGCTTCAAAAAGAGACCAGCACCCCAAAAGACGACCTTGAGGATCGGACCGACGACAGGACATTTACAACCGGGATCACGTATGACCTCACCATAAAAGATGCCTGGAAGCTTTCGTTGGAGCATGAGCATACACACGAACAGAATCTGACCAACGACAGCGAGGACCGTCTGCGTGACGCAGATGAATCGATGGAAGATTCATTTAAAGCCGACCTTGAGTTTACGCCCTACGACTGGATTGATTTCGCCTTTTCCTGGGAGGAAAACTGGACCAACGATCTTATGATCGACGAGCCGACCCAGTACACGGTGGACTATACTGCTGAGGTTAACTACAAACCCCCGCTGACGGATTATATCGACCCTGAAATTTATTACTCTTATGAGAGTAGTGAAGAGCACGGCTCAGACACCGATACGAAAGAGACGACCAACTCTTCTGGGGTCTCCGTCGATTATAAGCCCTTTGACAAATATACTTTTAACACGACTTACGAGTGGGAGTTGGTGAACACCTATCCCGAAGCCGAGAGCTCTACCGAGACCCGCACCGATGACCTTTCCTTTGAGTTTGAAGCTCAAGTTTTTAAAGATCAGATAACATTCGCTGTATCGAAAGAGTACTCGTATGAGTGGGAAAATGGAGCGCAGACCACAAAAACGGATGATTGGGAGTTGTCGCTTGAGGCGCAGTTCGACTCCTTCCCCAATCTGGAGCTGAAACCAAAATTTAACACCACCACTGAAAAAGACCTACAGGCCAGCACCGAAGATGTCGAAAATGAACTGGAAGTAGAGCTGACCTACACGATTTCATTGGGCGACGTTACAGAGTTCCAGTTAGACCACGTATACAGCAGGACCGCGACATACCCGGATGACGGCAAGGACTACATCGCTAGAGAGGACACGACCGATTTTTCCCTTAAATTCAGTGAATTTCTCCGCGGGATGACCCTTGAGCTTGCTTACTCCTACGAAGCTTCTGACGAGAGCGAGGACGACTTGCCACCCGAATACGGGTATAGTTTTGAAAGCAGTTATACGTGGACGGCTCTTAGCATATATGAATTTGAATTTGAATTTGGTCACGACTGGGGAACCGATACCGACGCATCAAAGGATTACGGTGCCTCTTTGAGCTTTCCCATCTTTCATGACCATTTTCAATTTACGTTTGAGTATACTTTTGAAACACAAATCGAAGGCGAAACTGACGATTCTGAAACCTACCTTATTGAGGTTAGTGGAGAATTTTGATACTCTTCACGCAGTCTGAATAGTTCTGTTTTGCCTTAACGGTGCATTTGCCGGAGATGGCATTTTAAGGAGGGCTTTAACATGCGGACTTTGTGGGCGGGTTTTTTTGCGCTTGCGCTA
>PKTU01000063.1 GCA_002869005.1 Deltaproteobacteria bacterium | reverse complement strand
ATATTCTCCTTTAACTTTCCGTTTCTCGCGCTATTTTACGATGGCATCGAACTTACACACCTGGGCGCAAACGGAACAGCCGGTGCAGAAGTTGGGGTCTATCTCGGCGAACCTCTCCTCGCCTTCAACGACCATGGACAGTGCGATGCAGCCCACGCCGATGCACTTCTTACAGCCGGTGCATTTTTCACGGTCGACCTTATAGGGCTCATCCTTGACTTTGTACTGGAGGACGCAGGGGTCCTTGGTTATGACGACTGAGGGAGAGGGCTTGGCTAGCTCCTCTTTCATTACGTCCTCAATCTCCTTTAAGTTGTAGGCGCTGACTACGCGTACGTTTTCAGGGCTAACTCCAAGGGCTACCGATAGCTTGACGCAATCGATCTCCGGCGCCTCCATACCATTGAGAGTGTGGCCCGAACCAGGATTTTCCTGCCCGCCGGTCATGCCGGTTATGCGGTTGTCCTGGATGACCACCACGGCGTTGCCGTCGTTGTAGATCATATCGATGAGGCCGGTTACGCCGGAGTGGAAAAAGGTGGAGTCTCCGATAACCGCGACGACCTTGTCCTGATTGCGCTCCGGGGTTGGAAGTACTTTGGACATACCGTGCGCCATCGTTATGGAGCCGCCCATGCAAAGGCAGGTGTGCATCGCCTCAAGGGGGGGCAGCGCCGCGAGGGTATAACAGCCGATGTCGCCTGTAACGAAGACCTTCAGCTTCTTCAAGATTGTAAAGACGCCTCTGTGCGAGCAGCCGGGACAGAGCACCGGAGGACGTATGGGTAGGCCCTCTTTGGGCGCCCCGCCAGAGTTCATGTCGCCGCCCAGCTTTGAGGAGATGAGCACCGGTGAGAGCTCGCCGCATATCGGAAAGTAATCCTTGCCGTGGGATACCTTGATCCCCGCGACTATGAAGGCCTCTTCCAAAAAGGGGTCCAGCTCTTCCACAACGATCAGTTCATCGACCTTGCCTGCGAACTCCCGCGCCAACTCGACGGGTGTCGGATAGGGCATGCCGACCTTGAGGAAGCTGGCGCCTGGCATAGCCTCCTTTGCGTACTGGTAGGAAATGCCGCTGCTTACGATGCCGAGCTTTGTGTCGCCCATCTCAATTGTATTTATGCCATTTGATACCGAGTATTCAGCCGCGATCTTCTTTAGCTTATCCTCGATGATGGGGTGCTTGGGCCGCGCAAACGCCGGTAACATCGTATATTTTCTGCTGTCACGCTCAAACTGGGTGACCTTCTCCATCTCTGTGCGCTCGCCCAGATCGACCACCGATTTTGAGTGGGAGATACGGGTCGTGGTACGCAAAAAGACGGGGGTGTCGTACTTCTCCGACAACTCGAAGGCTACACGGACAAAGTCTTTGGCCTCCTGAGAGTTGGTGGGTTCGAGCATTGGAATTTTGGCGGCTTTAGCGTAGTTGCGGTTGTCCTGCTCATTCTGGCTGGAATGCAGATTGGGGTCATCCGCGGTCACTATGACGAGCCCGCCGCCGACGCCTGTGTAAGCGGCGGTGAAGAGCGGGTCCGCGGCTACGTTTACGCCTACGTGCTTCATCGTAACGAGGGTTCTGGCCCCTGCGACGGAAGCGCCGACACCTACCTCAAGCGCGGCCTTTTCATTTGGAGACCACTGGGCGTATACGTCATCACCATAGTATTTGGCGACATTCTCCAGAATCTCGGTGGAGGGTGTGCCGGGGTAGGCGACGGCGAAGGTCGCGCCCGCCTCCCATGCGCCCCTGGCAATCGCTTCATTTCCTGAAAGGACCTGTTTCATCTGATTTTCCCGTTCTTTTCTATTCGGAGGGCCCTGCCCTCCCGTTTATTAAAGAGACTTCTTTATTTTTCTTTACCGGCAAGCTCCATGGCCCTCAGCTCTCGCTTTAGTATCTTGCCTGTGGCGTTCTTCGGGAGGTCGTCAACAAACTTAACCACCCTCGGCACCTTGTAGTCGGAGAGCTTCTCCTTGACCATCAGGCGAATCTCCTCGCCGCTGACTCCATCTGGCTCGACGAGGGAGACCACCGCCATCACTGTCTCGCCATAGACGTCGTGGGGTACGCCGATAACTGCGCACTCCCGCACCAGCGGATGACAGTAGATGACCTCCTCAACCTGGCGCGGCCACACTTTTAGCCCCGCGTTGTTGATCATGTCTTTTATCCGGTCGGCCAGGAAGAGATACCCCTCCTTGTCGATATAGCCGACATCCCCCGTCCTCAGCCAGCCGCCCTCGACCATAACCTCGGCGGTCTCCTCAGGCTTGCCGAAGTAGCCGAGCATGACGTTGGGCCCCCTTATCTGAATCTCACCCATCTCGCCCAAGGGGACCTCATTGTCCTCGGGGTCCATTATGCGCAGCTCTACATTCATGATTGGGGTACCGACGCTGCCCACTTTGTGACGTATCTCGTGGTTGTAGGTGGCGAAGGGGCTTGTCTCGGAGAGGCCGTAAGCCTCGTTGATGGTAAGCCCAAACCGCTCCTTCCACTTTTTTGCGACCTCGCCGGGCAGAGAGGATGCCGCGGAAAAGCAGTAGGTCACCGACTCAAGCGCCTTTACGGCCTCCGGAGTCTCCATGAGTAGTATGTATATTGGGGGCACCGCATAAAAGCGCGTTATCCGCTCCTTCGCCATCGTCTCAAGGGCGCTCTTCATCTCAAAAGCCTTCAGGATCACAATGCAGCCGCCCGCCTGAATGGTCGAGTTGGAGATAAAGTTCTGCGCGAAGGAGTGGGACATCGGCAAAAAGCAGATTGAGCGGTCCTCACCCTTCACGCCGCACATGTACTTTGCGGCGTTGGTGTTGGAGACGAGGTTGCCGTGGGAGAGGACTACACCCTTTGATTTTCCCGTCGTGCCGGAGGTGTAGATCATGGTCGCCGGCGCATCGGGGGAGAGGTTCGCCGTGTCGAGCGAATCAGCCCTGTCAGCGAGGAGGGTCTCCCAATCCATGTTGGAGGCTACCCCGTCAATACCGACTATGGTCTTCACGGTGGGGATGAGCTCCCTTGCGGGTATGTTAACCCCTAGCTCTTTTTCGGTGATTAGGACTACAGCGCCGCAATCGTTCACTAAAGACTCAACCTCATCGGCCTTTATCATCGGTGATAGCGAGACGCATACCGCCCCTATCTTTAGGGCTCCGTAAAGCGCGATGAGAAACTCCGGGCGGTTGTGAAGATAAAGGCATATACGGTCGCCCTCAGCCACGCCCAGGAACTTCAGCCCCAACGCCATCTGTGTCACCGCCGCGCCCAGCTCTTTGTATGTAAAGCGTTTCTCACCGCATACGACAGCTTCCCGGTCAGGGTGAAAGAGGACCCCGCGGTCCAGTGCGTCAACCATATTCATACGGCTGGTTCTCCTTTACGGCTCAAGGGCTTTAACCATCGCCCTGATCATTGAATTGTAGGGTGAAGGCACGCCCGCCATCTCGGCGTACAGGACGACCTGACCGTTTATGTACTCAATCTCCGTCATCCGCTTATTCTCGATATCGACGAGCATGGAGGGTTTATGGTCTCCCGCGCTCTTTAGATAGTTCATAGCCCAGCGGAAATAATCCCACCCGAGGGTAATCTCGTTGGCGCGGGCGATGGCTATCCCCTCCTTTACCAGGTTCTCAATCTGCTCATAGAGAAATGGGTCTTCGAGGGCGCCGCTCATCGTCTTGCCGGTTACCGCGCACACCGAGCTTAGCGCTCCATTTAGGATCGTTTTCTGCCAAACCTTGTCGATGAGGCGGTCGGCATGGCGGGTCTCAAGGCCGGAGCTGGTGAGCACCTCGCAAACCTTGTCCGTCGCATCGTAGCCGGCTTCGTCAAGCTCCTGTATCCAGTGGGGGGGGTGGTGAAAGCCCATGTGGACATGGCCCGGCTCAGGTAGGCCGACACCGAAATTGACCACGGCGCGCATCACCCACTCGCTGCCAAGGTACTCCGCGAGTACGCGCTCCGTGTCTATCCCGTTCTGCCAGCTTACAACGTAGAGGCCCGGTTTGTGGAAGTTCTGAATCGCCGAGGCGATTAGGGGAAGCGCCGTAGCCTTGGATGTTACGAAGATGAGGTCGGGCACGTTAGCGGCAAAATCATCTACTGATGTTATCGTCTCCGCAACCTTTGCGGTAAGCTCGGCGGCGCCGGTCACCTTGATCCCGGGGTCACGCGCGGGGGCAAGAAGCGCTTCGACAATATCGCAGAGCACGACCTCATACCCGCCGTTGGCGAGATGCGCCGCGAGCACGCAGCCAACGGGCCCCGCCCCGATTACGCCAATTCTCTTTGGCTCATAGGAGTTCGACATATCAGCCCTCCTCTGAGAGTTTGGCGAACTGGCTTGCGTTAAGCAATTCGGCGCCCGACTCAGCTAGCACCTCTTTCGCGCGCTTGACGTCCTTAAAGCCGAAGATCATCACCGCCTGATGGGTGGAAAAGCCGGTAAAGGCGTACATGTACTCTACATCCACCTTTGCCTTCCGCAGGGGCTCAAGTATCTCGGCAAGGCTGCCGGGGGTATCGGGAATCTTGATCGCGATAACGTCATCGACCCTGGCGGGCCAGTGTTTCTCCATAGCGACCTTGCGAGCCGCCGCGGCGTCGGAGACAAGGAGGCGCAGAACGCCGAATCCCGCTGTGTCGGCGAGGGACAACGCGCGCAGATTGATGCCCGCTTTCCCAAGAGCCTTGGTTACATCGAGGAGCCTCCCCGGGGAGTTCTCTAAAAAAATTGAAATCTGTTTCAGTGCCATATCGTCACCTCTCTTGGCTTCGCCGCCCCATGAAAGCGGGGCTCTTGCGTTAAGCCGCATAACGTGCAAGCGGCGTGCCCCGGCCGCGACCCCTTATTTACCGGGCGCGGCCTTAAGGGAAAGCAAGGGGCCGGTTAAAAGCTACCGCCTGAGCGGGTCAATATCCGCCGGTCCCCTGCCCCTTTTCTAACGCTCGTCGAAGACGCGCTTGGCCTTGCCCTCGCTTCTCGGGATGGTGCCGATGGGCAATATCTCAATATCCATGCCGATGCCGATGACGGAGTTGAGCTTGGCTTTGAGCTTGCCGGCCATCATGGCGAGGGCGTCTGCGCCGCCTTCGTAGAACTCACGTTTCGCCTCGACCTCGACCTTTATCTTGTCGAGATAGCCCTTCTTGGTTACGCGGAGCTGATAGAGCGGCTCATAGTCGCCCATGTCCAAAATCACCGATTCAATCTGGCTCGGGAAGATGTTGACGCCGGAGATTATGAGCATGTCGTCGGAGCGGCCGAGAATCTTCTCCATCGTAATCAGGGTACGCCCACAGGCGCACTCCTCGCGGACAAGGCGTGTTATATCGCGTGTGCGGTAACGAAGCAGGGGCATCGCCCGGCGCTGAATAGCCGTGAAGACTAGTTCGCCCTGCTCGCCCACGGGAAGCTGCTCAAGGGTGTCCGGGTCAACTATTTCCGGCAGGATGTGGTCCTCGTTGATGTGGAGTTTGCCCTCAGAGCAGGAGAAGGCGACGCCGGGGCCCATCATCTCTGTGAGGCCGTAGGCTTCGTGGGCGTCTATGCCCATGCGCAGCTCAATGTCCGCCTTCATCTCAAGCGTCCAGGGCTCCGCGCCGCAGGAAGCGATCTCAAGGGGAAGCGCTCTTAGGTCCACGCCCATCTTCTCAGCACGCTCGGCGATGGTGAGGGTGTAGGAAGGGGTGGCGAAGAGCGCCTTCGTGCCCAGGTCCTGCATGAGCATTATCTGCCTGTCGGTCATGCCGGAACCGGAGGGCACAACACAGCAGCCGATATTCTCAGCGCCCAGCAAGAAACCGAGGCCGCCGGTGAAGAGGCCCATGCCGTAAGCGTTCTGTATAACGTCGCCCTTCCTCACACCCTGGGCGTAGAGAGTACGAGCCATGCACTCGGCCCACTGGTCCCTGTCGGCTTCGGTGTAAGGTCCGGTTATCGGCTTCCCTGTGGTGCCGGAGGAGGCATGTATGCGGGCGAGCTCATTTACCGGAACTGCGCAAAGCCCCAGAGGGTAGTTGTCCCGAAGGTCGGTTTTGACCGTGAACGGCAGCTTCGCCAGATCTCCGACACCCTTTATATCCGCGGGCTTTACCCCCTTCTCGTCGAGAGCCTTGGTGTAAAAGGGAACGCGCTCATAGAGCCATGCCACGGTCGCGGCGAGGTTCTCATCCTGAAAAGCGCGCATCTCCTCCACACCCATAGTCTCGAATTTTTCATTCCAGTAATTCATCGAAGCCTCCATCCTTGGCCCATCGGGCATTTAATATAGAAAAAGAAGTATTTAAAGCAATCTCTGGTTAAAGTCAGGCAGCATCGACCTTTATGACCATGGCCGCTCCGGTGTCACCTGCGGCGCAGCCGGTGAAGAGGCCATAACCGCCGCCTTTGCCAGCCAGCTCCTCGATGAGCTCCATTACGCAACGCCCCGCGGTGGGCCCCTGCGGATGACCGAAGATTAGGGGGCTTCCGTAGTTGTTGAAGGATTTGGCGTCTATTCCCAGCTCTTTTGCAAAGTAGAGGTCATTTACCGTGAAGGGGTTGTGGGTCTTTATGACTTTGACGTCGTCAAGTGAAATTCCGGCCTTGGAGAGGGCATCCTTAGCGGCGGGAAGCGGCGCTTTTGGCATGAACCCCCTATCGACGCGAGCAAAGCCGTAGGAGCAAATCTTTACCGTGACACCGGGGTCGGCGGCGAGCTCTCTCGCCTTCTCCTCGGTTGTAACTATGAGGAAGCCGTTGCCGTCGGCAGGGTGGGTCTGCGCGCCGAAGGAGTGGACGCCGCCCTCCATGACCGGGCGAAGCCCCTGCAAGACTTCGAGCTTCGATGGTGTCACCCCTTCGTCCGCCTCAAGGGTGATCGTTTTTTTCTTTGATATCTGCTCCACTATCGGAAAGAAATAACCCCGCTGAAAGGCCCGATCATCAGCTAGCGCATCCTCATACTGGCTCCATCGGTGCGCCGCCAGCTCATCGACCTCCTCCTTGGTTATGCCCGCCGCCTTGGCGACGTTTTCAGCCGTGGAGATCATCGGCGAGAATTTACCGACGTTGGGGTCTGAGTTGAAGTTGTCCATCATCCAGTTTTCCGAGAGCACCTGCCCTCCGGGTCCGGAAGGGTTGGGCCAGACGATGTGAGGCCCGTTGGAGGTGCGATCGCCCACGACTACCGCCGCCGTCTCGTAGATACCCGTCTCCACGCCGGATGCGGCGCTCATAAGGCAGGAGGTGGAGGTGGCACACGCCTGCGCTACGTTTACGCCGGGAATATGCCCGGCACCCATCATCGCGGATACCCAGGGGCCCCCGTAAAAGCCCTGGTACTGGTGGATGGTGAAGCCGAGGTAGAGGAAGTCAAATATTGCCGGGTCAATCTCCCGCTCTTTGATAAAACGTCCAACGGTAGAGGCTGCTAGTTTAAGTGAGTGCAGTTCGGCTAGGCTCCCCTGCCATTTGGCGTAGGGTGAACTGAAGTAGCCACGGAAGGGTATATAGGCCTTATTGAACATTGATATCCTCTCAAATAAAAAGAGCGCAAAAAGGTGTAAAAAGCATAAAAGCGCCCCCATAGCGAGACGCCGTATCGCCATAATCGTCGCTACGTAAAATGCCTATATTCGTGGTGAATCGATTGACGCCTTTAACCGACACCTTAAAGATAAGCACAAACAGCATGTGGCTATTTTATAACTGCGTTTTGTAATTGCAAACCGCGTGCCACCGGCCTACCCCTTTGCAACATCCCATTTTACGGGCTTTCTACTCCCACGCCAAGGAAAAGCGGTTGTTTTTCACCACACAATTGGTGACCCTTAACCGAAGGTAAAAAAAAAGCCCGGCACGCACTTGCGCGTACCGGGCATCGGTGAATCGTATTAAGTCTTCTCTATTCCTTTGGCGAGCCGAGAACCGCTTCAAACATCTCTGCGTTCATCTCATGGCCCTCAGCCGTCATCTGCCTGAACTTGATGAAGTCAATGACGTCTTCGCCGGTGATTTTGCGGGTTGTGAAGGCGGTGAAGCCAAGGAACGCCTCTCCCATCATGTTCGCAGCGAGCCAGTGGCGGTTGGGGAGCTTCGCCTGGTCCCAGAAGAATTTCTTCTTGGCGCGGACGGAGTCGATGGACATGATGAGGCAGCCGGGGAAGAGGTTGGTGAACTTCCATATGATCTCGTCGACCGCCTTGTCGAGGAGCGCGAAGTCAATTTCGCACTCCTTCATCAACGCTTTACCCGCCTTCGCCTCTTCGCCTGTCTTCATGTCGCCGTAGACGATCTCGCCATCCTCGACGTAGTTTTCGGTTTTAACGAGGGGGTTTCTGATAAACTCTCCGTCCTTCTTGAGCACGGGGACGACCTTGGAGACGAGGTTTTTGGCCTTCATCTTGTAGGCGCTCCACAGCTCGCAGGATACGCAGTTCCACATCGCGTCCTCCATCGTGAGGAACCAGGGGAGGAAGTCGGTGGAGCCGCCGACGGGGGCACTGCCGTGCTTGGGGCCGGCCTGACCGAAGACCGCGAGGTCGGAGGTGATGGCGATGTCGCAAGCCATGCCGATCTCCTGGCCGCCCGCGACGCGCATGCCGTTGACGCGGCAGATGACGGGCTTCTTGCAATTTAATATACCGTCGACCATCTGGTTGAAGAGGTCCATATACTCGCCGTACTCATTGGGGCGCTTGGCGTAGTACTGGGAATACTCCACAGTGTTGCCACCGGTGCAGAAAGCCTTGTCGCCGGTGCCGGTGAAGACGACGCCAACAACTGACCTGTCGGAGGAGGCGTCCTGGAAGCCCGCGATGATGCCCTTCACCATCTCGGTGGTGTAGGAGTTGAACTGCGCGGGGTTGTTCAGGATGATCCATGCGGTGTAGAGCCCCTCTACTACGTTCCCCTCGGGGTCCTTAAGGGGGCGCTTCTCGTAGACGGTGCAGGGTGCCTCGGTGCCGTAGTGCTGATCGCCGACGAGGTTGTGATCTTTAATCTCATTATCTCTGGGTAACCAATCTAAAGACATCTTCAACTCCTTTATCAAAAGTAATAATTAAGAAAAGTCGGGTTCAAGGATGATGCGTTTGTCGGTGCGCCTGTCGTGGACCTCTTCAAGAACTTCCACGACCGTGGACATCGGGCGAGTCTCTATAAATGGGGCCAGCTGAATTTTCCCCTCGTTGACGAGGTCTAAAACCGCTGGGTAATACTTGGGCAGACAGCCCCATGTCCCGATGATCTCGGCGTCGAAGGCCATCAACTTAGAGAGCATGTACTCTGTCTTCGCCATCGTGTAGCCAACCACGATAAGCTTGCCAACGAAGGAGAGGAGGGCAAGGGCAAGCTCCTGTCCGGGCTTGACTCCTGAGCACTCGAAGATCTTCCACCCCCAGTTGGAGGGTACGCCGTGCTCTTTCGCAATCTCTTTAATGCGTGCTTTTACGCCCTTGGCGTCGAGCTCGCGAGAGTTGATCACAGCGTCAGCGCCATATTCCAGATTTCTCTTGAGGCGCTCGTCGTCGATGTCTATGCCTATTACGACTTTGGCGCCCAGCGCCTTCGCCACCTGGCACATGTTGGAGCCCACGCCGCCGGAGGCGCCGGTGATTATGACAAGGTCGCCCTCTTTTAGGTCGGCGCGCATCGCCGCCTGGTATGGTGTGGTCACCGCGTCGGCGATGACTGAGAGGTTGGAGAGGGGGAGGTTACGCTCTTTTATGTGGCAGAGGTCTTCGGCGGGAAGCACTATGTGGCTGGAGTAGCCGCCGTAGATGCCGATGGAGTTGCCGGGCATCTTCTGGGAGAGGCAGCGGTTGCCTCGGCCGCTTTTGCAGATATCGCACTGGTTGCAAGGCATAACCGCGGGGACGATTACCTCGCGGCCCACCCACTCGGCTTCACCGGCGATGACGGTGCCGCTTATCTCGTGACCCAGGGTAAGCGGCGCGGGCACCACGGTGGGCACGCCATCGTAGAAGTAGCCGAGGTCGGTGTGGCATACGCCGCACCCCGCGATCTCGATAAGCACTTCGCCGGGCCCAATCTCGGGAAGGTCATACTCGGTTAGCTCGATGACCCCCTTCTCTCCGGTTTTGGGGTCGCTGGGCTTCACCATCTGCCAGGTCTTGATCTTATCAGGTATAGACATCTCGCTCTCCAATCCTTCAAGGCCCCGTATGGGGTCCGTTAATTAAACTCTAAAGCCCAAGGAGGCGCGCCGCGTTGCCTCCAAGGATATTGTCCACCGCGTCTCCCGAGAGGCCGAGTGCCGCTATGCGCTCCATGTTCTCACCTATGCCGGGGTTCGCTGGCCAGTCGCTGCCGAAGACGACCTTCCTTGATATCCGCTCAAGCGCCGGAAAATATTCCTTTAGCTTTTGCGGCGGCAGCCCCGATACTTCCAGGTAAACGTTCTCGTGAAACTTCGCCAAGAACTCCGCCCGCTCATACCAGAGCCCTCTGCCGCCGTGGACTATGAGGAAGTTGACCTCGGGGAAATCCACGGCAACCTCGTCGAAGTAAAGCGGGTCGCCGTACTTCAGCTTCGCGCCGGGGAAGATGGAGCTCCCCGTGTGCGCCATCACCGGCCAGCCAAGCTCCGCGCAAGCCCTGTAAAAGGGTCTAAGCCGTTCGTCGCTCACAAAGAACCACTGGTAGGTCGGGTAGAGCTTTACGCCCCTGAACCCAAGCGCCGCAAGCCGGTGCGCCTCCTCATAGAGGTCCCCCTCAAAGAAGGGGTTTAATGATGCGAATTTTATGACCCGCTCTGTCTCGGCGTAAGCCTCGGCAACATATTCATTTGTAGTGACCCCGGTAACTCCGGGGCTAACCTCTGCGAGGCCGACCGCGTAATCGACTCCCTCCGAGGCAAGGTGCTCGTCAAATAGTTTGGCGTCGCCGACTATCCGGCTCCAGTCTCCCCTGCCCTCCCAGAAGGAGTCGCAGAAGCCGGCGGGGACCGGCTCCATATGCTCCCGGAGGGCGAGGTGGACATGGAAATCTATACGCACGCTTCAGCCGCCGCTATTTGTCGGTCCAGACGGGCTTTCTCTTCTCCATGAACGCCGCCAGGCCCTCTTTGGCGTCGGAGGTCGTCATAAGGTCGCCGAGGTAAAGCTCTTCGGCTTTGTGCATCGCCTCGGCAAAGGGCAGCCCCTTTGTAGCGCGAAGCGCGCGCTTAGTCATGCGCATTACGGAGCCGGAAAGCGAGGTGAAGCCCGCGAGGTACTTGGCGAAATCCTCGTCGAAGCTCTCCAGCGGGAACACCTGATTTACAAGACCAAGCGCCTTGGCCTCCTCGGCGCGAATCACCGAGCCGCCCACGATAAGCTCAAAGGCCTTCTTCTCCGGGATAACGCGCGGCATAACAACCGCCGCGAGAGGCGGGAAGACGCCGACCTGTATCTCCGGCTGGCCGATCTTCAGGCTGTCCGAGGCGATGACGATGTCGCAAAAGATCGCGACCTCGCAGCCGCCGCCTAGCGCCGCGCCCTTCACCGCGCCGATGACGGGTATCTCAAGCTCTTCGAGGTTCATGAAGATGGCGTGGAAGGTCTCGATCATCGAGTCCATCTTATCTTCGGTGTGGTCGGAGACGTCGACCCCGGCGCTAAAAGCCTTCTCGCCTTCAGCGGTTATGACAAGGCACTTATACTCCGCCTCGCGGCTCTTCACCTCGCGGATGGCCTCGTTCATCTCCGCCATCGTTGGTATGTCGAGAACATTTAGCGGCGGGCGGTTGATTGATATCCACGCGCAGCCATCTTTCTCATAGGACTTAATAAATTTATAGTCGCTCATCGTAACCCTCCTAGATGTACTGGCCGCCGTCGACCTTGATAACTTCGCCGGTAATGTGCCTGCCGCACTCGGAGGCGAGGAAGGTGACCAGCCAAGCGATGTCTTCTGGGAGCCCGGCGCGCTTAACCGCCGTCTCGTTGACGGCTATCTCTTTGAACTCGGCGGGCATCGACTCACCCATCTCTGTAAGGATGAAGCCGGGGGCGACTGAGTTTGCGGTCACGCCGAACTTGCCGAGGTCCTTCGCCGCAGCCTTCGTAAGGCCGATGGCGCCTGCCTTTGCCGCGGAGTAGTTGGTCTGGCCGAACTTGCCGCGAAGGCCGTTGATGGAGGTGACGGAGATGAAGCGGCCCCAGTTCTGCCCCTTGAAGATGGGGGCGGCGGCGCGCAGATAGTTGAAGGTCCCCTTGAGGTCGACATCGATGACGCGGTCCCACTGCTCCTCGGTCATCTTCCAGATAACGCCGTCCCAGTTCATCCCGGCGTTTGTGATGAGGATGTGTAGCCCGCCAAGCTTCTCGACGGTCTCCTCGACCATGCGCTGGGCGTCCTCGAAGGAGGATACGTCGGCCTGAACGGCGATCGCTTTTCTACCCATCTTTTCAAGCTCAGCGACCATCTCTTTGGCCTCGTCGGCGCTCTTTCTGTAGTTGAGGGCGACATCGCACCCCTGCTTCGCCAGGGTGCGGACTATCTCCGCGCCTATGCCACGGGTTCCGCCGGTGACGATGGCGACTTTTCCGGTAAGATCAATCATATTCTCATCTCCATTCATTAAGAGGATTTAGCTCTCGCGCTTGATTACCATCGCCATAGTGGAGCCGCCGCCGCCGCAGATGCCCGCGACGCCGAACTCCTTATCGAGGCGCTTCATGGCGTAGTAGAGGGTCATCACGATACGGGCGCCGGAGCAGCCGGTGGGGTGACCGAGGGCGATGGCGCCGCCATGTACGTTAAGGAGTGAGCGGTCCCACTTCAGCACGCGCTCATTGGCGATAACCTGCGCCGCGAAAGCCTCGTTGACCTCGATGAGGTCCATATCGCCGAGGGTCATGCCGCCCTTCTCAAGGGCGCGGGGGATGGAGACGGAGGGGCCGTCGCCCATGAACTTACCGTCGACCGCGCACTGGTCATAGGAGACGACGGAGAAGAGGGGCTTTACGCCGCGCTTGTCCGCCTCTTCGCGGGTCATCGCGACCAGAAAGGCTGCGCCGTCCGTCATGCCGCAGGCGTTACCGGCGGTGATGATGCCGTCTTTTTTGAAGGCGGGACGGAGGTTCGCCATCTGCTCGGGGGTCGAGCCGTAGCGGATGGATTCATCTTTCTCGAAGACAATGTCTGGATTCTTGCGGCCGCCGGGGACGGTTACGGGAGTGATCTCCTCATCGAACCAGCCGTTCTTCTGCGCGGCCTCAGCCTTGTTGTGAGAGTTTGAGGCGAACTCGTCGAGCTCTTCGCGGGAGATATCGTACTTCACAACGAGGTTCTCGGCGGTGAGGCCCATGGAGAGGTCCGCTACCGGGTCGTGGGCGTCAGACCAGCCATCTTCAAGCGTTACGGGGCCCATGCGGAAACCCTTCCAGCGGTAACCCTTAACGAGGTGGGGGATGGTTGACATAGACTCCATACCGCCGCAGAGGACGACGTTGCCCTGTCCGACCTGGATGAGCTGGGTGGCGAGCGAGATCGATTTCATGCCGGCGGGGCATGCCTTGTTGATGGTGACGCCGGGGACGGCCAGGCCCGCGCCGCCCTTGGCAGCCGCGCTCTTGGCGGGGTTGACGTGGTTACCCGCCTGACGGCAGGAGCCGATGATGGCGTCGTCAAGTTCATCACCATCTACGTTGGCGCGCTTTAGCGCCTCGCGGATCGGGAAAGCAGCGACATCGTAGATTTTCATGTCTTTCAGGGTGCCGCCGAACTTACCCATCGGGGTTCTGACCGCGCTTACAAATACCACTTCGTTGAGGTTACGCAATTTTAATCCTCCATCCTTCACCGAAAACCGGCGAAACCATTTGAGCTTAAAAAGCCCGTTTATATTTAAGAATTGACTATTATCAAATCATCAGCCCGCTATGAGCGGGGGAACCTAAGTGCCTCCACGAGGACGTAGGCCGCTTGTAGCGCCTCCGTCGGGCAGAGGGGAAAGCACTCCTTGCAGCTCCAGCACTCCTTGGAGGCTATCTCCGGAATGAAGGAGATCTCCTTACGGGTGCCCCTATCGATGAAACCTACTGCGTTCTTCTGCTTGACCTCTGCGCAGTACCTGACGCAGAGACCGCAATGTATGCAGAAGGAGGCCGCCTTGTCGAAGCGGTCCTTGTCGGCACCGTACTCCTCGGCGAGTTTGGAAAGCCCTTGTGAATCCGGGGCATGCGCGAGGTATAGCTCCAGGATAGTTTTCCTTATGCGGTCGAGCTTCTCGGAGCGGGTGTTGACCGTGAGCCCCTCCTCAACCGTGTAAACGCACGAGACTACGAGCTGCTTCCAGCTACCCTTGTCAAGCTCGACCGTGCAGAGACGGCAGCTCCCGAATGGCTCCAGCTTCTTGTGGTGGCAGAGAGTTGGAATCTCTATGCCGACGGATTTTGCCGCATCGAGGAGGGTCATATCCTCAGTGGCGGTAACTTTTTTACCGTCTATCGTCAGGGTAATTTCGCTCATTTTTCCTTGCTCTTTCTCTTTACGGCGCGTGCGTCGCCCTCGACGGGCGCGGGAACTTCGACGCCCGAGAGCCTGGTGACTGCGGAAAAGCGGGAGGGGCATGCCTCAATGCAGCTGCCGCACCTTGTACACTTGTCCTGGTCGATGATGTGGACGAGCTTCTTGCCGCCGTCGATTGCCTCGACGGGGCACTGCCTCGCGCACGCCCCGCAAGCCTGACATTTTTCCGGGTCGATGTAGTAGTTGATGAGCTCTTTGCAGTAGCGGGCGGGGCAGCGCTTCTCTTTTATGTGCGCCTCGTACTCCTCACGGAAATACTTGAGGGTGGAGAGGAAGGGGTTGGGCGCGGACTTACCGAGGGCGCAGAGCGCCGCCTCCTTCGCGACCTCGGAGAGGTCTTCCAGCTTCTCGATGTCGCCCTCTTTGCCCTTGCCCTCGGTGATGTTGGTGAGGATTGTGAGCATCTGTCGAAGCCCCTCGCGGCATGGTACGCACTTGCCACAGGACTCGTCGGACAAAAAGTCGATGAAGTAGCGGGAGACGTCCACCATGCAGGTGTCCTCGTCCATGACGATCATGCCGCCGGAGCCCATCATCGACCCCACCGCGGAGAGCTCGTCAAAGCCCACCTCCAGGTCAAGCATGTTCTCCGGTATGCAGCCGCCGGAGGGGCCGCCAGTCTGTACCGCCTTGAACTCTTTGCCGCCGGGAATTCCGCCGCCGATTGTGTAGATGATCTCGCGCAGCGAGGTGCCCATGGGCACCTCGACGAGGCCCGTGTTGACGATCTTGCCGACGAGGGAGAATATCTTTGTGCCTTTGGAGGTCTTGGTGCCGTACTGGGTGAACCAGTCAGCGCCCTTATTGACTATCAGCGGTACGTTCGCCCAGGTCTCGACGTTGTTTAGGACGCTTGGTTTTTCCCAAAGCCCCTTGATGTTGGACCTGACGTACTTGGGCCTGGGCTCGCCGACACGCCCCTCAAGGGCGGTCATCAGCGCCGTGGATTCGCCGCATACGAAGGCGCCCGCGCCCATGTGGACGATTACCTTGAAGCTAAAATCGCTCCCGAGGATATTGTCGCCGAGCAGGCCGTATTCGGTGGCCTTTTCGATGGCGAGGAGGACATTCTTGACCGCGAGGGGGTACTCCTGCCTCACGTAGATGTAGCCCTCCTTCGCGCCCACCGCGTAGGCGCCGAGGGCAAGCCCTTCGAGGATTGAGTGGGGGTTGCCTTCGAGGAGGCTTCGGTCCATGTAGGCGCCTGGGTCCCCTTCGTCGGCGTTGACGATTACATATTTCACCGGGTCTTCGGCGTCGCGGGTGCCCCGCCACTTCCTGCCTGCGGGGAAGCCGCCGCCGCCCCTGCCTCGGAGGTTCGCCGCGTCTACCTCGCTCAGCACCTCATCGGGGGTCATGGAGGAGACCGCCTTGGCGAGTGCTGAGTAGCCGTCGATCGCTATGTAATCCTCAATCGAACGCGGGTCGATCTTCATGTTGGCGCCGAAAACCAAGCGCTCCTGATGCTTGTAAAAGGGTATCTCGTTTTCCTTGGCTATCTTCTCACCCGACACGGGGTCTTCGAAGAGCAGCCTGTCAACGATTGTCCTCTCCTTAATTGCCTTGGAGATCAGCTCGGAGACGTCGGCGGGTTTTATCTGGAAATAGCCCACCTGCTCAGGCTCGGTTACGATGATGGGGCCGCGCTCGCAGTAGCCGTGACAACCCGTCGTGCGCACCTCAACCTTGTCGGTAAGCCCCTCTTTTTCAAGCTCCGCGGTTAGGGCGTCCGCGACTTCTCCGCTGCCGGAAGCCATGCAGGCGGAGCCTGTGCATAGTGTTATGCAGGGCTTTTGAGGGTCTCTCTTGGAGAGTATCTCTTTACGCAGCTCATCGAGCTGGGCCGGTGAATTTATGAGAGCCATTTTACTTCCCTACTCGTAGGTTTTAAGAACTTCCGCGGTCTGCGCCGGGGTTAGTTTGCCGTGCATCTTTCCGTCGATCTCTACGACGGGGCCAAGGGCGCAACAGCCGAGGCAGTTGACCGTCTCAAGGCTGTAGCGAAGGTCGGCGTCGGTTTCGCCTGGTTTGATGCCTGTAAGCCCTTCCAGGGTATCTAGCACCCTAGTCGCGCCGCGCACGTGGCAGGCGGTGCCCATGCAGACGTTTACCTCGTGGCGACCCTTGGGAACCAGGCTGAACGCTTTGTAGAACGTGGCGATGTGCTGGATGCGCGTCATCGGCACCTTGAGCCGTTCGGAGACGCGCTCAAGCGATTCTTTGGAGAGCCACCGATTCTCAACCTGTATATCGATGAGCACCTGAATTAGGGTGCTTGGGTCGCCGCCGTACTTGTCAACTATTTCATCGATCCGTTCGTTAGTCATCTGAATCTCACAATCTTTATAAAGCGCCCCGCCCTAGGCGAGTGCGTAGCTCTTCAGCCCCTCGTCGAACCTGACGAGGCCGTGGCTTGAGGAAACCCTTATGTACTTCGCAACCTCCGAGGGGCTCATCCCAAGCTCCTCCGACATCTCGGCGGTTGTACGAGGACCACTCTCAAGGAGGCCAATGATCCTGCTCGTGGAGAGCTTTTCTCCGACGGCCTCTTCAAAGAGCGCTTTAAACTCCTCGCTGCCGAAGTACGCTTCATACTCTGCGCGTGTCTCATAGGCCAGCTTGAAGCGCTCTCGCTCGATGAGCTTCATATAGGGTACTATCCGGTTGGCGGCGGCTACATTCGCCGCAAGCTTCTCCTTCGTTAGCCCCTCCTTCTCGCCCAGGGGGCCGAGCTCCGTCACCCTCTCGCTAAAGGAGTTCATAAGCTCCGCGAAGCGGTTACCCTCGCCGCCTGAGATAAACTCTATGGAGAGTCTGTCGGGGTCGATGCCGATACGCGCCAGAATGTGCTTGGCGAGGGACGCCATCCTCAGGGCGTAGTAGTTGCCGTGCGTCGTGTAGTTGCACTCGCCAAGGTGGCAGCCGCCTATGAATACCCCGTCTGCTCCACGCTCAAAGGCGCGAAGGACGAAGGAGAGGTCGACCCTGCCCGTGCACATTACGCGCATGAGCCTTATATCCGTACTGTATTGTAGTCTGGAAACTCCAGCCAGGTCCGCGGACCCGTAGCCTCACCAGTGACAGACGAAACCCAGTATCTTTGCTTTGAACTTCTTGCTCATCGGGTCTGTCCTCCGTTTATAGTGTAATAGTTTTGATTCATCTAATCAGTCGCCCATCGCCGCGTCGATCTGGCCCATGAACTCTTCATCCGTGAAGTGTTTAAGGGAAATCGCGCCGGTGGGGCAGACGCAGTTGCAGAGCCCGTCGCCCTTACAGATGACGGGGTTGACGCCCGCCTTCTTCAATGTACCGGCCTCTTTTAGCTCCACTGCGCCGTAGGTGCATGCGCGCACGCACTCGCCGCAGGCGATGCACTTGTCCTCATCAACCGTGCAGACGGAGCCGGAGGCGATGACGGTGTCGTTGGCAAGCAGCGCCACCGCCCTTCCCGCCGCGCCGTAGGACTGGTTAATGGTCTCGGTGATGTATTTCGGATAGTGCGCCGCGCCGCAGAGGAAGACGCCGTCGGTGCCGAACTCTACCGGGCGGAGCTTTACGTGCGCCTCTTTGTAGAAGTTGTCGGGACTCAGCGAAACCTGGAAGGTCTGCGCCAGCGCCTTGTTGTCGCTGCGCGGGAGCACCGCTGCGGAGAGGATAACCTGGTCCGCGTCGATGGCGAGCTTGTTGCCCATTACCGGGTCATCCACCTGCACTTGAAGCGCGCCGCCCATCTCCTTGACCTCGGGAGCGCTCTCCGGGGTATAGCGGATGAACTTGACCTCGTTTTCGGAGGCCGTTCTGTAATAGTCCTCCTTGAAGCCGTAGGTGCGCATATCGCGGAAGAGCACGTATACGTCGCCCTCAGGGTTCTTCTCTTTAAGCTTGAGCGCGTTCTTTACCGCCTGCCCGCAGCATACACGGGAGCAGTAGTCGCGCTCTTCGTTCCTACAGCCGACGCACTGGATCATGACCGTGGCACCAGCGGAGGTGACGGTCTCGTCGCCTGCGGCAATCCTGCCCTCAAGCTCAAGCTGGGTCATTACTCGCTCATCTTCGCCGTACATGTACTCGGTGGGCTTGTACTCCACCGCGCCGGTGGCGAGGATTGTAATGCCGTGCTTTATTTTTTTCTTATATTTGCCGTTCGTAACGTTGGTCTCGAAGTTACCAACATAGCCGTAAGCACCCTCTATCTCCGCGTCGGTAGTGACGTGAATGAGAGGGTGCTGGTAGACCTTTTTAACCAGCGCCGCAAGATACTCCTGAACGTCCAGCCCCTCTATGGTGTAGTGGATATTTCGAGCCATGCCGCCGAGGTCGTTTTCTTTCTCAAGTAGGTAAACCTCGTGGCCCTGATCCGCAATGGACAAAGAGGATGTCATCCCCGCGATCCCGCCGCCGACAACCAGCGCTGCCTTATTGACGGGCAGATCGAACTCCTGAAGCGGCTCCAAATGGTGCGCGCGCGCCACCGCCATGCGGACTATGTCCTTGGCTTTCTGCGTGGCGTTCTCCTTCTCCTTGGCATGGACCCAGGAGCAGTGCTCGCGGATGTTCGCCATCTCAAGGTAGTACTGGTTGATGCCCGCCTCGCGCAGCGTATCGCGAAAGAGCTTTTCAAGTGTTCTAGGGGAGCAGGCGGCTATAATTACACGGTTCAGCCCCTTCTCCTTGGTTATGTCCGTTATCTCCTGCGCGGAGTTGGTCGCGCAGCTAAAGAGCTGCTCCTGCGCGTACTCGACTCCGGGGAGCGTCATGGCGTACTCGGCCACCGACTCAACGCCGACGATTCGGCTGATATTGGCGCCGCAATGGCAGACGAAGACGCCTATCTTCGGCAGCTCGTCGGAGACATCCTTTTCCAGGGGGTAACGCCGCTCGGTGGAGAGTTTGCCGCGCCGGTAATTTAAAAGCTCGCCGACCTGCGAACCCGCCGCAGAGGCGGTGAAGACCGACTCCGGGATATCCGTCGGCCCCTGGAACGCGCCGCTGACGAAGACCCCTTTTCGTGAGCTCTCCATCGGGTTGGTGGGGGTCGCCTTGTTAAAACCGTGCTTGTTGAGCTCGATGTCGAACTTGGCGCTTAGCCCCTTCACATCCTCCGGCGGCGCAAGGCCCACCGAGAGGACCACCATATCGAACTCCTCTTCCTTGACCCCTTCGTCGGGGGTGGAATAGCGGATGGTCACGTTGCCCGTCTCAGGGTCCTCGCTAACTATGGAGACGTAGCTTCTAAAGAAACGCACGTCATCTAGGTCAGCGGTCTTCGAGTAGTAGCGCTCGAAGTCCTTGCCGTAGGAGCGGATATCGTTATGAAAGACGGTGCAGGCTGCGTCCGCGTCATGCTCTTTGGTGAGGATCACCTGCTTTTGCGTGTAGGTGCAGCAGACCGCCGAGCAGTAGCTGTTGGCCCCCTCCCTTACGGAGCGTGAGCCTACGCACTGGATCCACGCGACCTTTTTGGGGTGTTTGAGGTCCGAAGCCCTAAGCACCTCTCCCTGGTATGGGCCGGTGGCGCATAGTAGGCGTTCGTAGTCCATCGAGGTGACGACGTTGGCGTACTCTCCGTAACGGTACTCGGAGAGCGCCTTTGGGTCGAAGGGCTCAATGCCGGGGGCGAGGATCACCGCGCCTACGTTGACCTCAACCTTTTCGGCGGCTTGGGTGAAGTCAATCGCGCCCGCCTTACAAACCGATTCGCATATCCCGCACTTCTTCTCTTTCAAGTAGAGGCAGGAGTCGTCGATGTAGGTGACGAGCGGAACCGCCTGCGCGAAGTAGACGTGGACCGCCTTGTTGTTGGAGATATCCTGGTTGAACTCGTCCGGGTACTGCACGGGGCAGTACTCCACGCAGACGGTACAACCGGTGCACTTCTCCTCTTTGATGTATCTAGGCTTTTTGGTCAGGGTGACGTTGAAGTCACCCGCCTCGCCGGATACGCTCTCAACCTCTGTGTATGTCAGAACTTCTATGTTTGGCTGCCGGCCGACCTCGACCAGTTTGGGTGAGAGTATTCACATCGAGCAGTCATTGGTCGGGAAAGTCTTGTCCAGCTGCGCCATGTGGCCGCCGATGGAGGGAGACTTTTCGACCAGGTAGACCTTGAACCCCGCTGAGCTCAGGTCGAGGGCGGTCTGGATGCCGCTGATACCGCCGCCGACGACCATGACGTCGCCGAACTCACCCTTGGAGAGGGAGGCCCTGAGCGCATCGAATTGCTCGTTTGTTATGAGCTCATTTCCCATTTTACTTGCCTCATTAACTATGCGCCCTAAATGCCGCGCGGGCGCGTTGATTGACTAGATTAGATCCGCCAGAATCTCGGTTATGTCCCTGACCTCCAGCTTATCGCTTTCGGCCATGCCGAGGCGGCTGTCCTCAAGCATCGTTATGCAGTAGGGGCAGGAGGTCGCGAGGATGCTCGCGCCGACCTTCGCCGCCTGCTCGACTCTTATGTCGGAGAAGCGCTCACCCTTGGGAGTATCCATCCATACGCGCCCGCCACCGCCTCCGCAGCAAAGGGAGTTTTCGCGGTTCTCCGGCAGCTCTGTGAAATCGAGGCCCGGCACCGCTCTAAGAAGGTCGCGGGGCTCCTCGTAGATGCCGTTGTGCCGCCCGAGGTAGCAGGGGTCATGGTAGGTGACCCGCTTTTCAAGCTCACCCGTCAAAACCAAACGCCCGGCGTCAACGAGTTCCTTTAGATACTGGTTTATGTGGACTACCTCGAAGTGGACCATGAACTCCGGGTACTCGTTCTTGAAGGTGTGGTAGCAATGCGGCGAGGAGACGAGGACGCGCTTCACGCCATTGTCGATGAAGGTCTTTATGTTGTCTTTGGCGAGCTTTTTGAACACCTCTTCGTCGCCGGCTTTCCTTATCGACTCTCCACAGCAGTTTTCCTTTGTGCCGAGGATGCCGAAGCTGACCCCCGCGGCTTTGAGAAGCTTGGCGGTGGCCGCCGCTACCTTCTGGAGCCTCTTGTCGAAGCTGAGGTAGCAGCCGGAAAAGTAGAGTATCTCCATATCCTCGGTGAACTGCGCCACCCCGGCGGCCTTGCCCCAATCGCCGCGCGTTGCGCGGTCCTCGCCGAGGGGGTTGCCGGTGCCGGAGAGGTTGCCCGCCACCGCGCGCACCGGCTTAACATGCTCCGGGAAGACGCCGTACTCGGTTGCGATGCGCCTTAGCGCTATGCCGGACTGTATCTGGCTGACATCGCGTGGGCAGCGCTCCGGGCATCTGCCGCAGGTGGAGCAGCGCCAGATCTCCTCGTTTTCGATCTCCGTCATTCCGAAGGAGGCCTGGCGGACGATCTTTCGAATGCTGAACTGGCGGACGTTGTTCCAGGGGCATACAGTGTCACAGAGCCCGCACTGGAAGCAGCGCTTGAAGCGCTCGCCGCCGGAGTCCTTTATTATCTCTACAATTTCTTTGTAATCGGCTACGTTATCCACGATTCGACCTCACGGAGCGTGTTTTAATTGGGCCTCCCCCAACGGGGGTGCTACTCCTCTTTCTTGGCTAGCCGCGCGACAGACTCCGCGACCTTGTGGAGGCCAAATTTGTCTACCAGATGCTCAAGGCCCAGCTCCATCTCGGTAACCTTGGGCTGCTCCTCATCTTCGTCCACCTCGACTTCGCGCTCCTCGTAGGTGAGTGCGTCCACCATGCACCACTTGACGCAGAGCGGTTCGTCTAGGGCGGGGATGGATTCGCACATATCGCACTTTAGCGGCAGCCCTGAGTCGGGCTCCTTAAAATCACCGCGAGAGGGGCATGAAGCGCGGCAGAATTCGCACTCCTTGTACTCCTTGCCGTCAAGGATGTAGGAGTTTCGCCCCAGGCACTCTGCTGGGGTGTACTCGCCCGCGTATACCGGCACGTAGATGTCCTCAAGCGGACGGCGGATTACGCTTATGCGTGAGCGCGCGGGGTTGTTGGAGGAGTATTTGGGCTCGGAGTGGAAGGCGGAGCACGCCATCTCGCACGCACGGCACCCGTTACAGAGGTCTGCGTTGACCTTGATTGACTTTACCGTCTTGGTTTTTTTAGCCATGGCGAATACCTTTTCGCTTTATGTTCCCGTTATTCGGATGCGGATTCCTGGGGTGCGTCCGCGCCCGCTTTGAGGACCCCCTTCGCCAGGAACTCGTCGGCGACATAGCCGAGGCCGAGGTCCCTAAGCGACTCCTCGGTGGGGATGCCGTCGTCGTTCCAGCCTTTGAATTTGTAGTATGCGGAGAGCAGCTCAGCCTCATATTCGGGGAAGCGCTTCTTCCAGTGGTTTTCCGGGGGCTTTTCATCGGCGCGGCGCATGCCGCGGCGGATATTGTTGGCCCTGACAAGCGTCCTGTAACGCTTCACGGCCTTGGTAAGCTTCTCCTCGTCCATCGGGATACCGGAGCCCGCCTCGATGAATTTGGGGTAGTTGTGGATGTGGTAGGGGGGCTTCAGCGGAAAGGAGGAGAGCCCCGCGCACATGCCGAGCGCGTCGTCGATGTAGTGCATCATCTCCATCCAGTCGACGATCTCGCAGCACATGTCGATGGTGGGATAGTAGGGATTCGAGAATTCTCCCCTGAAATCCCATTTGAGGAGGTACTCCTTGAACTTGTCGTCAGGCACCTGGATCCAGTCTTTGACGAAAGCCTCGCGCTCCTCCATCGTGGCAAAGGGCGCCTGCGGGAACTGCCCCTCGATCTGGGTGATGTTCATCTTCTCGCCGGTGGAGTACATGAGGAAGTAGACGGGGTTCATCATGCCGAGCTTAAGGGGAAGCTGCTCGATCTTCTTGATGTTGTTGTGTGCGTACGCCTCGGCGCCGTTGCCGATCTCTTTGGCCGCCCAGTAGGTGCCGTTGGCGAGGATGTTGCCGATGCCCTTCCTGTGGACGATCATGTCAAGGAGGTAGTAGAAGCGCCCCTCATTGTCCTCCGGCATTCCGGGGAAGTCTTCGGGCTTAAGTATCCCCTCCTCCAGAAGCTCAAGGGCAAAGGCCATCACCTGCGGCGCGGAGAAACCGTCAACACCGTGCTCGGTGGCCGCCTGCGCGATGCCGAGGCCGAACTCCAGGTCGGAGAACGCCGCCATCGTGTAGGTGAGCTTGGAGAAGCACTTCATCATGTAGGTGTCCATGCCGGGGGGCTGTATCGTGGCTCCGCAGGTCATGGGACAGTTGTAGCAGCTGATGAGGCGGCGCTGCATCGAGTTCATCGTCTCTTCCCAATCCTTGGCGATCTCCTCATTCCAGAAATCGCGGCGGCGCACCCTTGAGTTGCCCCACATGAAGTTCTCGGTGTGCCACTTCTCGTCGTGCACCTTCATCTCCTGGGGGGAGCCGAGGCCGGCGAGGATAGGCATGACATTGGGAATCGGATTCTCGTTTCTAAAGCGGATGTAGTCCATAACCTCGTAGCAAAGGTCGAAGTATCGGTCGGGCTCGGCGAGGTTGATGTCCTTGGTGCCGCGCACGACTATCGCCTTTACGCCCTTGTCGCCCATAACCGCGCCAATGCCGCCTCGGCTTGCGCTGGAGCGCCCCTGCTCGATGGAGGCGAAGTAGACCCTGTTCTCACCTGCCGCGCCGATGGCCGCGACCTGTGCTTTTGGCTCGTTGAGCTCTTCGCAGATTATCTTGGAGGTCTCTATCGCGCCCTTGCCCTTAAGGTGGGAGGCGTCGCGGATCTCGACCTTGTCGTTGTTTATCCAGATGTAGACGAGGTCTTTGGATTTACCGCTAAGGATTATCTTGTCGTAACCGGCGTACTTGATCTCGGGGGCGAGGAAGCCGCCCATCATCGAGAAGCACATAAGCTCGGTCTGGGGTGAAAGTGTAGTTATGATTGTGCGGTTACACCCCGTCGCGGGGGTACCGCAGAGAAGCCCGGCGCTGAAGATAAGGAGGTTGTCTTCGGAGAAGGGCTCCGTCTCCGGGGGGACACGGTCCCACATTATCTTCGCGTTGGTGCCCAGCCCGCCGAGGTAGAGCTCGGTATCCACAACGTCACTCTCCACCCGGTCGTAGCTGCCCCGAGTGAGATCGATTTCGAGGTTGTACCCTGTCTCTGCGTACCTCATCTTATTTCCTCTCCGTATAACCCCTTCCAGCAAATACCTTCCTAAAAGGGGGGTTGCCCGTTAAAGCTAACGCGCCAATTAAGCGTTTAAAGTTTATAGATAAGGTTTATGAAGCTCGACCTGTCGAAGCCTACAGCCTTAAAGAAGGAGAGCATATCCACCGCGTCCCACTTGACCGAGGTGTATATGTTTTTGATCCCCCTCTCCTTGAACACTTCGAAGAGCCTCTTTATCATCGTCTTGCCTACTCCGCCGCCCATCATCTTGGGGTCTACTCCGACCATGTCCAGCCAGCCGCTGCGGGGCATTCCAAACCCCTCCCCCTTCTCCTCGCCGATGATGAAACCGACCACCTTGCCGCCCTTGAGCGCTACGAAGCCGGGGCGTCTCACGTCGTCGACGTGTTCCTCGATCATCTTGCCCCACTCGGCAGAGACCTTGCCTTTGGTAATGACCTTCTGTATCGCCAGTATGGAGGGAATATCGGCCTGCGTGAGCTCTCTGATTTCAACCATTGGAGACTCCTAATCGATCCTGATTATCTTGACGTGCTTACCGATCCACTCCGGGGGGAGGTAGACACGTCCGCTGTTACCGCTCTGGCGGACCTCTTTCTCAATCATCTCCTCGCCCCAAACCTCAAACTTCGAGGCAGGCATATTTGGCCGTCCCTCCACTTCCTGGACGTCGGTTCCGTTTCCCGCTTTCTTGCGTTGATCCATAGGGATCTCCTCTTTGCGCCTGGAGTTTTCCACGTCTTGTAGAGGGATAGCCTTGCAGCTACTTAGTAGCTACACGGTAACTATAACAAGGCTACCATAAAGCCGTCAAGGATCAACATGCCACAAGCGCGCTAAACCAAATTAAGTGTTGAGGATAATTTCATGGGCTTCGGGCTTCGCCCAAAGCAGGGAGAGCGCATGCGCCGAAAATTCAGCTAGTGCGCTTTTTCGTGTAGATTATCTTATACCGAGATGGGTCTTCGTCGGCGTCGATACAGCTGGTGCAGGGATAGATATCATCGGCGCAGATTTTCTTGAAATCTTCAAACCTGACATCGAAACCAGCCTCCCTGTACGCCTCTGCAAGCTCCGTCAGGCGCGGCTCGGTGGCGACGCTCCGCCTCTCCCATCCCTCGCGCTCGGGCGCTCTTTTTTTACCGCAGCCGCTCACACTGTCACCAACTATGGGATATGGCGCCGAAGGGGCAGGCGTCGACGCAAGGGATGGTTTTAGCTTTACCCCCGGCTTTGCAGGGGGTGCACTCGTAGCGAAGCTTCTTCCGCTTCGGCTCCTCTACGGCTATGGCGACATCTCCATAGGGGTCCTCCTCCTCGACGAGCAGTGCTGCTGGGCATGCTTTTATACAGGGCCGCGCATCGCACGAGGCGCAAGCGCCGGTATCGATTGTTATGTAGAACTCTCCCCCGCCATCGGCGTAGCCGTAGTTTGCGATCATTTTGCTCGCTCCCTCTTAAGGAGCTTATCGGCAAAGAGGGCCGCTCCGAGCCCACCTGCTATCTGCGTATCGTAATCGCTCCTTAGCGCTTCGACGCCTAGAATTTCCTCGATGCGCCTGACTATGCCTATGTTTTTCGATATCCCTCCGGTTATGAAGAATTCCCGCTCCACTCCTATACGCATCAGGAGGGCCGAGACCCGCTCGCTCATGGCGCGACAGTAGGATGCGATAACGCGGTTCTTCGACCAGCCCTCCTTCAGCTTCGCCATCGCTTCGCTCTTGGCGAAAACGACGCAGACATCGGAGACCGCAGGGGGCTCCTCATCTATAGCGAAGGAGCGCTCGCCGATCTCGATGACAGGCACCTCCAAAAGGTCGGCGATAACCTCCATTCCCCGCCCGGTGCCCGCCGCGCACTTGTCGTTCATCAGAAAGTTGGTCACTTTGCCGCGCTCATCTATGTGTATGCCTTTACAGTCCTGCCCGCCCATATCAAGGATTGTACGCACGGCGGGGCCTCCCAGGTAGTGCGCGCCTAGGCCATGGCAGGCAATCTCCGTCACAGCTTTTTGGGCGAAGGGCACGTTGACGCGGCCATAGCCGGTGCCGACAGTGTAATCAACCGCCGCCTCGGTCAGGCCGGTCAACTCAAAGAGCCCCGCCCTCGCCTTTTGCGCCGATTCCGGCGAGTTCGCTCCAGTGCGGATCGTATTGTAGGCCGCGAGTTCACCGTCAAGGCAGAGAACCGCCTCCGAGCTCACCGAGCCCACATCTATGCCAAGGGTAACGCTCTTTGCCCCGCGCCAATCAGCACCCGGCATCACTTTACCGCTCTCGGTCCAGCGCCAGTATTCAGGCTTCTTATCACTCACCCGGAGCCTCCTTGAGAGCCCGGTCGGCCGCTATAAGCGCGGCGCCCAGCGCATCGGCGAAATCCGGCTCCTCGGGGATCGAGATCCCCTCCACCCCCAGAGCCTCCTCTAGCGACTTGACGAAGCCGGGATTTTTAGCCATGCCCCCGAAGAGCGCGACCTCTCCCGCTATACCGACACGCCGCACCTGAGAGGAGACACGGCTGGCTATTGCGTCATGCACCGCACGCGCTATATCGCTCTCCTTAACGGAGTTGTGAATCAGCGAGACCACTTCGCTCTCTGCGAACACGGTGCATTGGGCGTTCATATCTATCTTTTCGGTGGAGTCCAGAGACTTTGCGCCAAACTCCTCAAGGGTTAGGCCAAGAGCCCTCGCCATCGACTCGGTGAAGGAGCCCGAGCCCGCCGCGCACTTTTCGTTGACCGAGGAGTCGAGGACCCTCCCCGCACCATCTGTACGCACCGCCCTGCTCTCCTCCGCACCCACTTCAACTATTGTAGCGACGCCGGGCAGGAGGTAGGCAGCGGCGCGAGCGGCGGCGGTAACGTCGGTAACCCGTGAAGCCGCGAAATCCACAAGATCCCGCCCCATGCCGGTAGCGGTGATGTGGCGCACCTCCTCACGCTTGAGCCCCGCAGCCGTCAGGAGCTCGCCAAAGAGGGCTTCCGCGGAGTCCCTGAGGGCGTAACCCCCTGAGGACGATGCAAAGGCCATGACGCCAGCATCTCCTAAGAGGACTGCCTTTATCCTTTTGTTCCCGGCATCAATACCCGCGGTGACCATATACCGCCGCACCTCCACATATACTGTTGAACATTGGTCGTAATGATAACTACCCTTTCGCTTTGAAGCCACCCCCGGCGCTCGTTTATCTCTACTTTCAAGATTACCGGGCGAAAGAGGATAATTTCGGTCAAAAGTAACATCTTATGCGGTTATATTTTACCGCTTGCTCGTGAATTTTCAGCGTGATAAGGTTATTTTTAACCGAATAATGATTTTACCAACACGAAGCCTGGCGTAAAATGACTCAGCCAACCCCGGATTCAAGGTCATTGCTCAGCATACTTGAAGGTTTTTCCGCTCTGGCGGGAAACTCGCCGCTGCCGCTGAACCGCGCTTTCGCGCGCCTGCACCTTGAGCTGGGCATAAAGGCTTCACGGCTTACAAAAACCGAACACGGCGCGCCCGGACCCCTCCTCTTCGAGGCGGGGTGGAGCGGCCTTAAGGGTGATGAGGAGATTTTATCCCTCCCTTGTAATTCGGCTGAGATGGAGAGAGGCACCCTTGAAGTCGCGGCAACTTCCTTCGCGACCGACGCCAGAGTTTTCTTGGAGGCGGTATCCTCACGCATCGGCATCGAGCTGGACAACCGGAGGCTCCGTGAGGAGCTAACCGAGGCTCGCTTCGAGTCGGAGGCGATACAATCCTTCAGCAGGGAGCTCACTTGGAGCCGCGACATAAAGACCCTCTGCGACGTCGTTTTAAAGGAGGCCCTTAATCTGGTTCAGGCCGACGGCGGCGCGCTCTATCTGGGAGAGCCCAAAGATGAGCATATTTACTTGAGGGCAACAGCGGGTGAGCTTTACGCCCCCCTGCCGGACACCGTCCTCCCGGATAAAGACGGCTCCTTTATCGCAAATGCAGCGCTAGGGGAGCGCCCCCTTCGCAATGCCCTTAACGAAATTGTAAGAGGCGAGAAGACCGGACCCGCAGTAAGCCGCATCGCGGTACCTTTCAAATCTACGGGCGGCGTCCTCGGCGTCCTGACCCTTGAGGCCGCGGCCAAAAGCACCTTCGACATTTCTCAGGAGCGGGTGCTCTCGGTCTTCGCGGCGCAGGCCTCGAAAGCGCTGGAGGTCGCCATACTTATAGGGGACCTTCGCCTGGAGCGCGATACGCGGGAGAACATCCTCGCGGGCAGCCCCAACGGCATAATTGCGGTTAACGAGCTTCGCGAGGTGACGCTGATGAACAGCGCCGCGCGTGAATACCTCTCCCTCCGGGAGGAGCCGTTGGGCAACCCCATCGAGCGCTACATACCTCTCAAAAAGCCCCTCGCCCTGCTCGACCGCGTTATGAGCGACCACTCCCAGCTTGAGGCGGTGGAGCTGCCTATCCTCCGCAACGGGGAGACGCGCTATTACTACACAACCATCTCAAGCCTTGGGCGCTCCTCCACCCCAGGCGCTACCCTGATAATTCAGGATGTCACGGAAAAAAGGAAGCTCGACGCGAGGATGCAGTTCATGGAGAGGGTCGCCTCCATCGGGCACCTTGCCGCGGGCATCGCCCATGAGATCCGCAACCCTCTTACAGGGATAGGGATAACCCTCGACAATCTGGTGGCGGAGGAGAACATCTCCGACGGCGGGCGAGAGCTCATACGCGACATCTTAAAGGAGGTCGAGCGGCTGGAGCATCTTATACGCGAGCTCTTGGACTTCGCCCGCCCGCAGCCCGCCAAAATTCAACCCATGGAGCTCTCAACCGCCTTTGAGTGGTCCCGGGCTTTTACCAAACAATGCCGGAAGAAGGGCATCGAGTGTGAGGTTGAGATGGAGGATAATCCCACCATCATCGGCGACCCCGAAAAGCTGAAACAGCTCTTTTTGAACCTCGCCATAAACGCCCTTGAAGCCACCGCGCCGGGCGGAAGGATCTCGATACGCTCCTACTCCAAAGGCTCTCAAAGCGGCCGGGTGACGGTGGAGATAAAGGACACCGGCGCCGGCATCGACGAAAAGACGCAGAGCCAGATATTCACCCCCTTCTTCACCACGAAAAACGAAGGTACTGGCCTTGGCCTCTCGATAGTCCACTCTATTTGCGAGCAGCATGGCGGCGAGGTTGAGATAGAGTCCACCCCAGGCGTCGGCACGGCCTTTATGGTCAACCTGCCGCTCACGGGGGTGGGAGAACCACCAAAGGAGATTTAATTGTCCGAGCGAATTCTTATCGTCGATGACGAGGCGTTGATCAGAAAATCCCTCAGCCACGGCCTTATCCGAAAGGGCTACGAGGTGGAGACCGCCGCCTCCGGCGCCGAGGCCCGCGCCCTCTTCGCCCCCGGCGAGTTTGACCTCATCCTCCTCGACTTGCGCCTGCCGGACACCTCGGGAATTGAACTCCTGAGGGAGTTCAAAGAGGCGCAGGAGGATATACTCGTAATCATGATGACCGCCTACGGCACGCCGGAGTCAGCCGAGGAGGCCACCAAACTCGGCGCCTACGATTACGTCAACAAGCCCTTTAAGTCGCGGGAAATTGAGGTAATAATCCGCCTCGCGATCGAAGCCGGGAGCCTCAAACGCGAGGTCAAGGCGCTACACGAGGACGCCGCCTCACCCTACTCGCTGGATAACATGAAGAGCGAAGACCCCTCAATGATGAAGGTCTTCGACATGGTGAGGAAGGTAGTCACCACCCCGGAGGTGCCGGTGCTCATACAGGGGGAGAGCGGTACGGGCAAAGAGATGGTGGCGAGGGCGATTCACGCTGAATCGGACCGCCACGACAAGCCCTTCATCGCTATAAACTGCGCCGCGATCCCCGATCACCTTATGGAGAGTGAATTCTTCGGCCATGAAAAGGGCTCCTTCACCGACGCAAAGGGGCGAAAAATTGGCCTTATGGAGCGCGGCGAGGGTGGAACCGTCTTCCTGGACGAGATCGGGGAGATGAGCCTCCCCCTCCAGGCGAAGCTCCTCCGGGTGCTTGAAGAGCGGACATTGAGGCGCATCGGCGGCGCGCGCGACATCCCCCTCGACATACGCATCATCGCCGCGACAAACCGCTCTCTTGAGGAGGCGATTAAAGAGGGTAGCTTCCGCGAAGATATCTACTACCGGCTAAAGCTAATCAATATCACGCTGCCGCCGCTAAGGCTCAGGCGCGGAGACATCCTCCCCCTCGCCCGCCACTTCATCGAGCTCTCCAACGCCCGCTTCCACAAGCAGGTAAAGGGTGTTACCGAGGAGGCGGCAAGGGAGCTCGGTGAATACCATTGGCCGGGAAATATTCGCGAACTGAAAAATACTATTGAGCGAATCCTCATTCTTGAGGAGACTGAGTATATTGATGCAGAGCACCTTCCGCCCGAGATAAGGGGCCGCGGGGGCGCGAACCTCTCCGGGCTGATACTTCCGCAGGGAGAGGAGATCGAGAATGGGATAGACTATGAGGCGCTCCTTACCGAAGTTGGCCGCCACCTGATCACCGAGTCGCTCCGCATCGCCGGGGGCAACAAGGCAAAGGCCGCGCGGCTGCTCTCAATGGACCGGGGCACGCTACGCTACAACATCAAGAGGATGGGCATAGAACCATGACTCCTGGAAGTGAACTTGAAAAGACGCTGGCTGCTACACACTACATAGACTTCGACAAAGAGGTCGTCAGAAATTTCGCCGAGGAGGGTGCGGGAAGTGCGAAAACACCCCGCGACAAAGCCGTGGCGCTCTTTTACGCGGTACGAGACGGAATCCATTACGACCCCTACCACGTCTCAACGGACCCCGCACACCTCGCCGCCAGCCGAGTAGCCGAAGAGCGGGTCGGATACTGCGTGCCGAAAGCCACGCTCCTCGCGGCCGCGGCCAGATACTTCGGCATTCCTGCCAGGGTCGGCTTTGCCGACGTAAAAAATCACCTGACCACCGAAAAGCTTAAAAAACGCCTGGGCACGGACGTCTTCTACCACCACGGCTACACGGTCCTCTCGCTGGAGGGCAGGTGGCACAAGGTGACCCCGACCTTCAACAAAAGCCTCTGCGAGAGGTTCGGCGTCAAGACGCTGGAGTGGTCCGGTGAGGGAGACTCGATGATGCACCCCTTCGATGCAGAGGGGAAAAAGCACATGGAGTACCTCAGTGACTGGGGCGCCTACGACGAGCTCCCCGCCGACGAGCTGATACGAATTTGGAAGGAAAAGTACCCCCGCATGTTCGTTTCAGCCAAAGCGGGAGACGCCGCCGAGGGAGGTGACGAAAAGTGGCTCGACGGATGACGTTAAATACTTAGTGAGGCAAACGATGAACTTCCCCGTAATTTACGAGAGAAAAGTAAGGTACTCGGATACCGACGCGCAGGGCCACGTCTTCAACGTTAACTACTTCCGCTACTTTGACGACGCCATAACCGACTATATGGATGAGGCTATGGGGACCGGCGAACCGCAGGGGTACGACATGCTCCTCGCCCACGCCGAAGCGGACTTCAAGGCCTCCGCCAAGCTGGGACAGGAGATGAGCTGCGGCGTTCGCGTCGAGCGCATCGGCAACACCTCAATCACCTTCGCCCTTAAAATCACCGATAAAAAAACCGGCGCATTGATCTGCACCGGTAAAGAGATTTACGTAATCGTCGAAAAAGTCGGAATGCCCCCTATGGCGGTTCCGGACGCAATCAAAAAAGCCATAGCGCGGCTACAAGGAATATAAAAGGGCCTTAAGCAAACTCTACTTGCAGCCGGACACAGTCAGCTTCATATGCTCGAAACCAAGGCATGTTTTGATGATGCTTACATAGTTGGTAAGTGTCGGGTTACCGCTCGGACCGAGCATTCTCCTTAAACTCTTTTCTTCTTTTTGCAGCTTAGCGGCTACATCCGGGAATGACTCCGTAGCATTTAAATAATCTTTTATAAGGCTTTTTCCCGTCGCCACGTCTCCGTCGAAGAGTGCGTTCATCGCCTCTACGATAAGCGCTTCACGGAAAGCCTTATCTGATTTCGCACGCGCCATGACCGTATCCTTAAAATCCTTGGTAAGTGGCATGCGTCTCTCCTTCCTAGCGCTCTCCGGCCTTTTTACGTTTTTTATACAAGGTCCAATTGCTTTTAGCTTCTTCAATATCTTTTTGTTGGCGTTTTTTACTGCCGCCGCCAAGCAAAATAACCAGCTTTTCACCGTCGTATGCGAAATAGATGCGATAGCCGGGGCCAAAATCTATCTTGTACTCAAAGACACCTGCTCCTACCGGATCGACACTTGAAACATTTCCGTTTTTGAGGCGCGTAAGAGCCGTGGTCACTTTAGCTGCTGCAATTGGCCCAAGTTTCGAGAACCACCTCTCATAAGGCACTAAGCCTTCAGGAGTTACATACTGCTTTAATTTTGTAGCCATATAAGCCCCCGTATGTCTACATATATGTTACTATACATCGAACCATCTTAAAATGCAACGATTAGAACGCAAAGGAGATAATTTTTCCGATTCAATAGTACTTTTATATATTTAATATTAAAGGTTTTTTATCTTTGGAGAGTTTTGGCGCCGTCCTATAATTACCCCTGCGTTTATTTTCACTTCGGAGAGACGCCAATGGGTTCTGGACATACGCACAATTCGACGAGGGCTATTTTCTATGCGCTAGGCGCAAACCTCGGCATAGCAATCGCGAAGACCGCAGGGGCGATCATAACCAACTCCGGGGCCATGCTGGCGGAGGCAGTCCACTCCTTCGCCGATTGCGCCAATCAGCTGCTCCTCTTCATAGGCATCTCCCGCGCCAAACGCCCCGCCGATTCGCGCCACCCGTTGGGATACGGCAAGACGGTATATTTCTGGTCCTTTATCGTTGCACTGATGCTCTTTAGCATGGGCGGGCTCTTCTCCCTCTATGAGGGAGCGCACAAGCTCGCCGGGATTCTGCGCGGAAGCGAGCACTCAATCGAGAGCCCCTGGGTGGCTATCGCGATCCTCATCTTCGGCATCATACTGGAGGGGTCTTCGCTATTGGGCGCGCTTAAAGAGAGTCGAGAGCTAAGACGCGGGAAGACCCTCTGGAGCTGGTTCAAAAGCAGCCGCGAGAGCACCTACCTCGTCGTCATAGGAGAGGATTTCGCGGCGCTCATCGGCCTCGCGCTCGCGCTCATCGCCGTGGGGCTTTCGGTGATAACCGGTAATCCTATTTATGACGCGCTGGGCAGCATGGCGGTGGGCGCGCTGCTAATCGTAGTCGCTATTGTAGTGGGCATCGAGATCAAGAGCCTGCTGATAGGAGAGAGCGCAGGCAGGGAGGTCGAGGCGGAAATCGGGGCTTTTTTGGAGAAAGATCCCTCGGTGGAGCGGCTACTCAACCTCAAAACGCTCCAACTCGGCTCCGAAGTAATGGTAGCGGTTAAGGCCTTGATGGCGGAGAAGGTGTCGGTGGAGCGTCTAATAAGCGAGATAAACCGTTGCGAAAGGGAGCTAAAGAGCTCCTTCCCGCAGGTGCGCTGGGTCTTCTTTGAGCCGGATGACAGGGAGTAGTAAAAGAGGTCAGACTAAGCGCCGCCACCCGCAGCTGCCCACTCCTCGGCTTTTTTCAACTCACCGCTGTCGAAATGGCGAACTTCCGCGGAGACGAAGTGCGACCCCACCTTCTCGGCGAAAGTGCCAAAAGCGCTGTCGGTGACTATCGCTACGCGCTTTACCTTTTCATGGTGGTCTCGCACGAAGCGCAGGTGCGCGACTAGGCCTCCGAATGAGTCCCAGCCGGGGAACCGCTCCGCCTCGATCACAACACCTCTTAAGGCGCCATGTTTTTCGATGAAAGGGTCGACAACCTTTACGGCATTGTCGAAATCCGCCTCGCTGAGCGGCGCATCGGGAGTCAGGTGGAGAACTTCATTCATCTCGTCAAGTCTTACATCAAGCATATTTATCGCTCCTCTCTGGAGGCTCTTTACAGAAAGATACCACCTAAAGAGATTAGAGCCACTTCTTACGTCTAAAGAAAAGATACATCCCTAAACCTATGGCGAACATACCGGCCCAGGCTCCTGCATAGCCCCATTTCCATTTGAGCTCCGGCATATACTCGAAGTTCATCCCGTAGATCCCGGCTACAAAAGTGAGCGGTATGAAGATCGTCGCGACTATGGTGAGCACCTTCATAACCTCGTTCATTCGCTGGCTTATGCTGGAAAGGTAGAGCTCCACGTAGCCGGAGAGAGTTTCCCGTTGAATCTCTATCGTATCCACGACCTGCACTACGTGGTCGTAAAGGTCCATGAGGTACGGCTTCGTGTCATCTGATATGAGGGTGGAATCCTCGCGGCTAAGCTTCTGCACGGTTTCTCTGAGAGGCCAGGCGGCGCGGCGCAGCGCCACGGCGTAGCGGCGCAACCGGTGGAGTTTTTCAATCGTCTCGGGCCCCGGATCAAGAAGTATCTCGTCCTCTATGAACTCGATCTCCTCGGAGAGTTTTTCCAGCGCGAGAAAATAATGGTCAACGATGATATCCACTAGCGCATAACAGAGGTAGTCGGCTCCGCTAAGGCGTATACGGCCCCGCCCTGCATCGAGCCTCTTTCGCACGGCATCGAAGACATCGCCGGGGCGCTCCTGAAAGGAGATAATATAATCCGCTCCAAGAACAAGGCTAACCTGCTCGGTATCAAGGCCCTCTTCCATTCCGTCGTAACGCACCATCTTCAAGACGATAAAGAGATAATCCTTGTAGGTCTCCTCCTTGGGCCTTTGGTGGGTGTTGGCAACGTCCTCAAGGACAAGGTGGTGCAGACCGAAAAAATCGCCGATACGCTTTACAGCCTCTACGTCGTGAACACCGGTCAAGTCGAGCCATGAGATCTTGTGGCGGTCCTTGAGCTCATCGAAAGGCCCGTCAGGCTTTAGCGCCAACTTCTCTATCTCCTTGGCGTCATACCTTATGAGCTCAAGCTCCACCGCCTCTGTCCGGCGCTCGCCGACATGCACTATCGTTCCGGGGGGCAGCCCCAGCTTATCCGACGGAAGGTCGAAGGTATCGCGTTCATCTCGTAGTCGACGTTGTTTCGCCATCCGCTAATTCTCCTCGACGATTGCGCTGGATTTGGGGGGCCTGTAGTGGGCTGAAGGCTGCGGCGGTTCAGGGTATTCAGGTTTGGGCGGCAAATCTCCTCCGACCATCCTCACGGGGAAGGGCTCGGTAACACTGCCTGTGTAGATTGAGCGGTGCGGAAAGGGAATTTCAACACCGTAACGGTCGAAGGCATGCTTTATCTCAAGGTAGATGGTGTTTCGGAACTCTACGAAGTTCTCCCGTAGCGTCCATACCGAGAACTGCATATCAAGCGAGGAATCGCCATAACCCTTGAAGATGAAGAGAGGGCGGGGTTCTTCCAGGCTGTGGGGGTTCTTCTTCGCCACCTCAAGGAGGATGTCCCGCACTCGCCCTATATCCTCCTTGTAGGCGACGCCAATCTGGATGTCGGCGCGCCTTATCGGGAAGCGCGTAAGGTTGGTCACCTCTGTCTTTAGCATCGTCTCGTTGGGTATGCGCACGAAAAGGTTGTCGAAGGTCCGTAGCTTTACCGAGAGAAGATCGACGCTGAGCACCTCCCCCAACGTTTCTCCCACCTTGATAAGGTCTCCGACGGCGAAGGGCTCTTCAACCATGAGAAAGACGCCACTTATGAGGTTTGACGCCGAGGTTTGGGACGCGAAGGCCAACGCTACCGTGAAGACTCCCGCCGCGCCCAGCAACACCGTAAACTCAAAGCCGAGCTGCCTAAGCACCGAGATGAGCACAAGCACGGTTATAGCGTAGTAAACCACCCTGCCCGCTATGAAGCCGCGCTGCACGCTCAGGTATTTGCGGAAGGTCCTGTCGACGGCTTTGCCGGATATTTTGGCTACTGCAAGCCCGGCGATAAGCAGCAACGCAGCCTTTACGATGGTCACTACCCGTTCCGGATTGGCAAATTCGGAGATGAATTTTGTTATGGCTTCCACGAAATCCTCCTACTTGCCTATCAGCGCGGCCAACGACTTCGTCAGCATTGACTTAGCGTCGCTCTTCCTCGGACCGGCCAGCAGCGTCGTCTTTCCCGCCTCCGAAGGCGCCTTCTTTCCGATGTTCACCTCAACATTCTTGCTATCCTTATTCAGAACGATGGTAACGTGCTGCGTCCAGAAAGCTCCCTTCTCGTCTATAAACAAAGAGAGATTCGGAGCAGGTATGTGGATACGCTCGACCGTAAGGGTATCGTCGGTGCTGTTTTTGATGAACACGGGTGTGATAACACCGTGGGGCCAGGAGGGAAAATCCTCAAGGGAGGTACGGCAAACGGTGGTCGAGGCATAGCAGAGCTCTCCGACCATCTGGTTTTGACCGAACCATGTGTCGGACATCCTGTATACGGGCAGCTCAAGGAGTTGCTGCTTTCGCATTGTTGAGCTCACCCCAATCCAGATTGGGGTTCTCACATAGATACGAACCTTCTCGGAGGCAAGTACGCTGTAGGGAGACTCCGGCAGCGAAACCACGTCCCGATTGGGGAGCATGGGGACGAGTGTTATCGAGGGTCCGGTACCATCCACCGCGTAGCGCTGGTCAGCGGCATCCTCCGGTATATCAGGGGGCGTTTTCGATACCTTCGATGAGAGGCGGCTCTCCGATATATCTTCACCCTGCCAGTGAAGCAGCCGCCACTCCGCGGCCTTTCGCTCCGTGACAAGGGTAAGCGGGCCTACCTCCCACTTGGCGAAACCATCGACCGGAATCTCATACTCGCCCCACCATGCGCCTGGGGTCTTAGCTTTTTTCACCATCTTTTGCTCCGAAAAAAACCATTTGGCACTAAACCTACCTCACTGTCGGCAAATCACCAGAAGTAACCAAAGGATGCAACAACACCGTTAAGGCAGACAAGCAAAAGGAGCTATAAGAGAACAAAAATCAGACCCATCAAATTATAGTCTGGAGACGAACTCAACTATTGCGGCAAGCGTCTCCTCGGGCTTGTCTTTTTGGGGAGAGTGTCCGCAACCGGGAAGCAGCAGGGTATCGACCTTTACGGGAGCCCCTTCTATTATCGCCTTAATCTGAGCCCTGGTCCCATATTCATCTTCTTCTCCCTGTACGGCAAGGAGCGGCACTTTAATGCCGGAGAGGAAGCGCTCTACATTCCACCTTTCAAAATCAGGGTGGAGCCATGCGAGATTCCAACCCCAGAAGGCGCACTCAACATTTTCACCATGGTATTTACGCAAGCGCTCTTTGAGCTCACCGAAGAGATACTTCCTTCGGGCCTCACGGATTGAGCATAGCCCCTCGGGCTCGGTGAAGAGGTGGGCGGCAAAGGTTATGACGCCTCTT
>PKTU01000191.1 GCA_002869005.1 Deltaproteobacteria bacterium | reverse complement strand
TCGGTCAAACTCCTAATCCTCTGCGCATTGGTCATGCTGCACGGTTGTGTGGCCTCAACAGGTGAGCAGGTCAAGGGGGGTGATGAAGCCCCACCGGAAGTGATGACGAAGGGCTCTGAAGAGAGAGCGCCCTCGGAAGACAAACCCAAATGGAAGGTGGTTGAGCTTGAGGCGAAGCCTACTCCGGCACCGGCCGTCAAAAAGAGCCCGCCCCCGCCTCCCGAGGAGCCAAAGCGCCTCACCCTCGAAGAAGCGCAGCGCCGGAGAGCCCTTGAGCGAGCGCTGGGAGACGCGGTAGCGGATTATTGGCAGCTTCTGGAGCGCAGAAACGTCACCAAGGCGGTGGAATATGTCGAGGAGGCGGCGCGTGAGGCGAAGCGCCAGGAACTTTACAAGTATATAGCGAAGAAGAAGGTCAACAGCTTCGACGTTGAGCATACGGAGATTGACTACGCTAAAGACCCGGCAAGCGCCACTATATCCGGTACCTTGACGGATTTTGCAAGGGATTCGGTAGCGCCTGACAGGTCGGAGCTAAAGCAGTTCTGGATATATGCTGAGGGTGGATGGAGGCTTATCCGCGAAGAGTGAACGCTTTATCAGCTTAAAATACCAGTGGAATCAAAACCCTTTCCAGCGAGGCTTTAATATGGCGAAGATTAAACGTGCAATTGTAAGCGTGTCTGACAAGACCGGGGTTGCGGCATTCGCAAAGGCTCTTACCCAGCGCGGCGTTGAGGTGCTCTCCACCGGCGGCACCGCGAAGCTGCTGCGCGACGCGGATGTGCCGGTAAAGGATGTTAGCGAGTACACAGGCTTTCCTGAGATGTTGGACGGCCGCGTCAAGACCCTGCACCCCAAGGTGCACGGCGGCATCCTCGGCATGCGCGACAACCCGGAGCACGTAGCCAAGATGCAGGAGCACGGCATCGAGAACATCGATCTGGTCGCTATAAATCTCTACCCCTTCGAGTCCACCATAGCCGATGACAAATGCACTATCCCCGAGGCGATAGAGCAGATAGACATCGGCGGCCCCTGCATGATCCGCTCCGCCGCTAAGAACCACAAATTCGTCACCGTCGTCGTGGACCCCTCCGATTACTACCGCGTGCTTGAGGAGATGGACCGAAATGGCGGCGAGATCTCCGACAAGATGCGCTATGAGCTCTGCGTCAAGGCATACTCACGCACGGCGCAGTACGACACGGTGATCTCCTCGTGGCTCAGGGAGCACGCCAAATGAAGATACTGGTAGTCGGCTCCGGCGGACGCGAGCACGCGCTCGTCTGGAAATTGGCCCAGTCACCCAAGGCCACGAAAATTTACGCCGCCCCCGGCAACGCCGGCACTGCGGCATTGGCGGAAAATGTAGCAATAAGCGCCGAGGACGTTGACGCTCTCCTCGATTTTGCCAAACGCGAGGAGATAGACCTCACTGTCGTAGGCCCCGAAGCGCCGCTGGTGCTCGGCATCGTCGACCGCTTCAAAGAGGCTGGGCTTCGCGCCTTTGGCCCTTCGGGTGCCGCCGCGCAGCTTGAGGGCTCCAAATCCTTCTGCAAGGCGGCGATGGTGCGCTTCGGCGTACCCACCGCAGCTTATGGCGAGTTCAAAGACCCGGAGGCCGCCAAAGCGTACATAAAGGAGCAGGGCGCGCCGATCGTCGTTAAGGCGGATGGTCTGGCGGCGGGTAAGGGCGTCATCGTCGCGCAAACGGAGGAGGAGGCCCTTGAGGCGGTGGACCTCATAATGCAGGAACGCGAGTTCGGTGAAGCGGGAGACCTCATAGTGGTCGAGGAATTTCTCGACGGCGAGGAAGCCAGCTTTCTAGCTTTCTGCGACGGGAAAACGGTCGTCCCGATGGATTCAAGTCAGGACCACAAGCCCGCCTACGATGGAGACAAGGGTCCCAACACCGGCGGCATGGGCGCATACAGCCCCGCGCCGGTGGTCACCCGAGAGCTCTTCGATGAAGCGATGGCTAAGGTTATGCAGCCCATGATCGACGGCATGGCGAAGGAGGGCAACCCCTACGTCGGCATCCTCTACGGCGGCCTCATGATCAAGGACGGCGCGATAAAGGTGCTTGAGTTCAACTGCCGCTTCGGCGACCCCGAATGCCAGCCGATAGTCATCCGCCTTAAAAGCGACCTGGTGGATATTCTGGAGGCAGCCATAGACGGCAAGCTTGATGAAATAGCCCTTGAGTGGGATCCTCGCGCAACCGTCTGCGTCGTGATGGCAAGCGGCGGCTACCCCGGCGGTTATCCCAAAGGTTTAGAGATTAGCGGCCTTGGGGATGCTGCGGCCCTAAAAGACGTTGTGGTCTTCCATGCCGGGACAAAGCTTGAAGGGGATAAAGTCCTCACGAACGGCGGGCGCGTCCTCGGTGTAACATCACTTGGCGATACGGTAGCGGAGGCCATCTCCCGCGCCTACGAAGCAGTTGACAAGATAACCTGGGAGGGCGCGCAATACCGGACCGACATCGGTAAGAAGGCCCTCCAAAGAGAGCAGTAAAGGAGAAAGACCGGATGGACAACCCCTCCGTACTTATTTTAATGGGCTCGGACTCCGATTACCCGGTTCTTGAGGGCGCCGGGAAGTTTTTCGAGAAGATGGGCGTGAGCTATGAGATGAGGGTCTCCAGCGCCCACCGGACCCCCGACCGCACCCACGCGCTGGTTAAGGAGGCGGAGGAGGCGGGAGTAAAGGTCTTCATCTGCGCTGCGGGGATGGCTGCCCACCTTGGCGGAGTAGTAGCGTCGCTTACCACAAAGCCTGTAATAGGGATACCGGTCGACGCCTCTCCCCTCGGCGGCATGGACGCGCTTTTGTCAACGGTGCAGATGCCCCCGGGGGTACCCGTGGCGACCGTTGCCGTCGGCAAGGCTGGCGCTACGAATGCGGCGGTCCTCGCCTGCCAGATTTTGGCGCTTTCCGACGGGGCGCTGGCAAAAAAAATGACTGAAGAGCGCAACGATATGGCGGCCTCGGTCGTCGAAAAAGATAAGAGACTTGAAAAAAGGCGTAGCTCCCAGTCTTGACCGTAAATGACTGTCATGTTATTAATAACGGGCTTTTTTCGAGAATGGAGCTTATGGAGCTCTAAGGTGGGTTCCCCGGAATGGGGAAACAAATCCAATGGAGGAAAGGTCAAAATGAAGAAATTTACCGCTATCGTAGCAGCTGTCGTGTTCTTCGTCGGACTCGGTCTCGCAGCCGTCGCCGCCGATGCGCCCGCCGGTCCCGTCAAGGTCACCAACTTCGGTAAGAAAGACGTGGTCACCTTCGACCACGCCAAGCACACCTCCGCAGAGTGTGCGACTTGCCACCACAAAGCCGAATCCGGCGACTTCAAGTGTGGCACCTGCCACGGTGACGACGGCGCGATGAAAGACGCCGCTCACAAGAAGGATGTTGGTAAATGCTGGACCTGCCACAACAAGAAGAGCCCCAGCGTTGTTAAGGAGCTCAAGTGCAAGGATTGCCACGCTGGCTAATGCTTAGTCAATAGCTCGAAAAGAAGGCGGCCTCTTGGGGTCGCCTTCTTTGTTTTGAGGAGCCGCATGAAGACGGATGATCTGGATCACTTCTTTATTCCTGAAGTCTCTGAAGAGGAGATCCGCAGGGAAAAAGCCAAGGCGAGGGAGCTAAGAAACTCCCAGTGGTGGAAAAACAGGCGCGCCGAAGGCCGCTGCCATTACTGTGGGGAGTCATTTCCCGCCAGAGATCTCACGATGGACCATGTTGTACCGATAATACGCGGCGGCAAATCAGTCAAAGCGAATCTTGTCCCTGCCTGCGCCGAGTGCAACGCCAAGAAAAAATACATGCTCCCCATAGAGTGGACGGAGTATATGGATAGCCTTAAAAAATAAATGCCATAAGCAACTTGGAGCCCTCATAACTCCTCCCATGTGTTACAATTGACCCCCTTGGAAACCTGTCCCGGATAGGAAAAGGAGCGGGGGGTGGAAAAACGCGGTACGAATCGCAAGAGGCTGAGGCTGCTGGTTCACGCCCAGCCGGGTGATATACGCGCTTACTGCGGCGATATAAGCTCCACCGGCCTCTTCCTCGTCTCAACGAAGATCCACAAACCAGGGACCAAAATACGCCTTGAAATTTCCGACAAGCAGGGCAACATCTCTCTCGGGGTCGGTGTCGTAAGGTGGGCGAAGAGGGTGCCCTCTACCCTGATGCGTTTTTCGAGAGGGGGGATGGGTGTCGAATTTACATGGCTATCCCCGGAAATGAAGAGGATGATCGAAGATATCGTAGAATGAAGATCATACAAGCAAAGCCTTCTCGCGTCTGTTAAGTTTATAGAAGGACAATAGGGCAACTACCGGAGGAGCTTCCGTGAAACTAATAAAAACCGCCTTACTCATACTGGCGCTTACATTTACCTTCGCCATCCAATCGTCGGCATTCTCCCAAACCGGGGTGGCGCGCTCCTTCCACGCGATGGGCGACCCTTATCCGCGGATAACGCACCAGGTATTCGCGTACATAGAGGGGCGATATGTAGACCCCGACCGCGCCGATGCGCGAAATCTCCTGGAGGGAGCTTTCCGCGCCCTTGAGACCAGATTCCCGCCGGTGCTCATAAATGAGAAAGACGGCAAAGCGGATGTAATAGTCGGCGCCGATTCCAAGGAGGTCGACACCGAGGAGGGCGCCACGATGCTCGGCGCGGCCAAGGTGCTAAACGACGTGCTCTCCTTCGTCGCGGAGAAGCTCGCTGAGGAGGCGGAGAAGGACGATGTCTACTACACCGCCCTAAATGGCGCGGTATCCCAGCTGGACCCGCACTCCAACGTCATAAACCCCAAAGCCTTTAAAGACTTCATGATAGGCACCCAGGGCAGCTTTGGCGGCATAGGCTTCATCTTCGGCCTGAGGGACGGTGAGATGACAATAATCTCACCCATTGAGGGCACCCCAGCCGCGCGGCAGGGTTTGCGTTCGGGCGACAAAATTATCTTCATAGACGGCGAGCCCACGATCAACATGCTCCTGGACACCGCTAAGTGGAAGATGCGCGGAGACCCCGGCACAGAGGTGACCCTCACCCTTGAACGCGATGGTTGGGACGAGCCGAGGGACTTCACCTTCACCCGCGAGATCATCCACGTTGACTCCGTTGAGAGCTATGTCCTTGAGAGCGATGGGGAGCCGCCCGTTCTCTACGTAAAGGTAAAGAACTTCCAGAAGGCGACGACGGACGAGCTCACCGGGGCAATAACCACCGCGCAAAATGAGCACCCGGACCTCGCCGGAATTGTGATGGATCTAAGGAACAACCCCGGCGGCCTCCTCGACCAGGCGATAGAGCTCTCCGACTCCTTTATGACGCGCGGCACCATCGTCTCGACCAGGGGAAGGAATGAACGGGAAACAGAACGCTCCTCTGCGGTTGACGACCCCTCCGTTACGGATTTGCCGCTAATCGTTCTCCTCAACCAGGGGAGCGCTTCGGCCTCCGAGATTGTAGCGGGGGCGCTGCGGGACTATAGGGCGCTTTTGATCGGCGACAAGACCTTCGGCAAGGGGTCGGTGCAAAAGCTCTTCCCGCTCCCCGACAGGGGCGCGCTCAAGCTGACCATCGCCCAGTATCTTACGCCTAACGATGTCTCCATACAGTCGATTGGCATACAGCCGGATATCTATACCTATGGAGCCAGCGTCAAGGAAAAGCGCGTGCGTATTGGCGAGCCTCCCGCGCATAATCTGGAAGCCGACCTTGAGAATGCCTTCAACGAATGGGGCAACGCCGACTTCAAACCCTGGCAGAAGGTGCAGTATCTGGTCCCCTCCGAAGAGGATGACTCTGGCGATGGTTCTGCGCTACATGAAATGGGCGATATGCGCTCATTTGCCGAGCTCTCCCAGGAGGAGAAGCTGGACCGCCTTGGTAAAGACTTCCTCATCTCTCTCTCACGGCAGGTGATATACGACATACCTGAGGGCGAGCGCGAAAATGCCGAGCGCGAAGTGCTCAAAAAGGCCGCGCTGGACGCCCTCGACAAGGCGCGCGCCGAAGAGGAGAAAAAGATATCCTCCGCTCTGGGAGAGGTTGGAGTTGACTGGAGCGCCGGTACCTTAGCCAACTCCGGTGACCTGGAGGTAACGGTGGGAGATTTTTCATTCAGCGCTGGGGAGACCTCGGATCTGGTAATCAAGGTAAAGAATGTCGGCAGCGAAACCGTACACATGGTCGAGGGGCGCACCTCCTCGGATAACCCGATGGTAAACAACATAGATTTCGTATTCGGCAGGATAGCACCCGGCGAGGAGGTGAGCTGGACAACTTCAGTAAAGGCTCCCAGGTCCATAAACTCCAGGTGGGACCCAGTAACCATCTCCATAGACTCGGGCAAAGAGGCAGGTATAGCCGAGGGAGAGGGAGCGGCTATCTCACGGAGCGGCAAGCTTCCCGACTACCAGTTCGCCTATACGATGGAAGAGACAAACGACGACGAGGCGTTATCGCACAACGGCAGGCTTGACGTGGGAGACCACGTCACCCTTACACTCGAAGTCAACAACAGAGGCGAGGGTGTATCACGCAAGACAGAGGTCAACATCCGCGGCGAATCCGCCGATGAAACCGTCTTCCTTCGCGCTGCGCGGCGATCCTTTGACGAGTTCGCTTCCGGCGCGAAGGTCAGCGCGCCGATGGAGTTTGACGTCAAGAAGGCGGATGAAGAGGGTTTCGTAAAGCTGGTAGTAACAATTTCTGATACCGACTTTGGCGTGGCTCTCTCCGATATTTTGAAATTCAAGGTCGGAGAAGCCTTCGCCTCCGCCGAAGACCGTTTCCCGCCGATGATCTACATGGAGACGCTCCCGCCCCTCAGAACGGCGATGAGCAAGGTGAGGGCATCGGTCCGCGTGGAGGATGACGACGAGGTCAAGGAGCTTTACGCATACCTTGGCGACAAGAAGATCTTCTATAAACGCGCGGACCGAAAGG
>PKTU01000121.1 GCA_002869005.1 Deltaproteobacteria bacterium | reverse complement strand
TTGAACTCTTTACCGTTCGCCATTTCGGCGCTCCTTTAAGATTCCAGTGCCGCGAGCCACAATTCATCCGTTTGTTAGGCGGCATGAGTGTTGCAATCGCCTAAGAGGTAAAAGGTGCAAATATTTTGCCAATGCCGGTAATTGGGCGAAATGAGCCCAAAAGCCAAGAGACATTTTACATTAATGTCGCCTTTATCCTTCAAAGTTGTCGGGTTTACACAAAACACGGCGAAGGATAAGGAGCAGAGAGGTTGTAATCGATGGTCGATTTAAAGTTGACGTGCGGCACCTTGAAGGATGTCGAAGAGGTGATGACTCGCCCCGATGGTTCGGTGGAATCATGCATTGTTATGGGACACTCGAAGATTCTTACCAGCGTTGGTGAATTGACCCCGGTATATGACGTGGAGGATGAATCCAGGCGCATCCTTCAGCCGCTCTCCCTCTACCCTGACGGCACAGTGAAAGCCGTTGCGCTTCAAGGGTCTACAAAGGTGCTGACTCCCTTGGGGGAGTTTGAGGCGGAGATGGTCAGTTTTCACAAAAACGGAGGCATCCGAGGGGTTTTCCCGCTAAACGGCAAACTCTCCGGCTTCTGGACGGAGGAGGAAGAGGGGAGGCTGGCGAAACCGCTTGGAATAAAAACGCCAACAGGCGCCTTTATGGCAAAGGTGATCTCGTTATATTTCCACCCTTGCGGTGCGCTGCGCTCAGTTACACTTTGGCCCGGGGAGGTTGTCGAGGTCGAAACCCCGCTGGGTCCGATTGCTTCAAGGGTGGGGGTTTCCTTCTATGAAAATGGGCAGCTCCGCTCCCTGGAGCCTCAAAAGCCTACCAGGGTAGCGACGCCGATAGGGGAGTTTTTGGCTTTTGACCCCGATCCTGACGGTATAAGCGGTGACAGAAATTCATTGGTATTCGACGAAGAGGGGCGCATCCGGCAGCTATCAACCCTTACGGAACAGGTCTCGGTAACTCGCGAGGGAGTGAAGGAGGTCTTCACTCCCGCTCTCAAGGAGAGCCTGTGCCAGGAGAGTCAGATGGTAGTGCTGCCGCTGAAAATCTTCTTTTGGGAGGGCGGTGTGGCGGTCGAGGGAAGGGAGTTCTCCTTTGTTAATTATGAAGTCAAGGCTGAGCCCTTCCTCGGGGATATTAAACCGATGGCTCTAAACCTCGGACGCCAGAACTCTCCAACCTTGCCCCTCTGGAAGTGTTGAAGATGAAGGAGGTTGAGGGGGAGCTTTTCTCAGAACTTGGTAGCGCGGTAATTGCGTTTACAACACACGGTACGGTTAACGGAAAGGGCGAGACGCCGATGCTCCACGGCTCAGCGCGTGAGGCCCGTGAGCGCTTCCCGGAGGTTGCCAAAGAGCTGGGAGGGCTGATACGGAAATTCGGCAACCACGTCCATCCCCTCTCGAATGGGCTTGTCAGCTTCCCGGTTGAGCACGGCTGGATGGAGGTGCCTGATCCTCGCCTCATCGAGCGCTCGGCAAGAGAGCTTAGATTGCTGGCCGATGAGCAGGGTTGGGACAGGATCATTGTGCCAAGGCCCGGCTGCGGCGGCGGAGGGCTTTATTGGAGAGAGGTGAAACCGCTTCTTTCACCCTTTTTCGATGGACGCTTCACAGTCATCGTCAAAGCCGGATGATGAAATTTTTTTAAAAGGGAGGGGCGAAACCATCGGTTCCGCCCCATTAAGTAGAGATAGTATTTTCGCCTTTTAAGAGGATGGCTTGCTGAAGGTCCTTATAGAGGAGATGCTCATCCAATCATAGTAGGTGTTGATGGATTCTCCATCGCGGTTTTCCGTAACTCGTACGAAATCGCTACCCAAAAATATTACCGCGCCCTCGAACGTTGGGCCCTCATTAATCTGGAGCTTGACCCCGTTCCGCTGTTTCCTTGAAAGTGTGCCGTGCTGGGGGGAGGTCGCGTATTCGAGTGCTTTCTCCCACGTTTCCTTGATAGCCATTTACTACTCCTCTCCATCTTGGGGTTTGAACGGCATTGCGCCATTTATTTGAGTCGTTTACGAGACCAGCGGTTCGTAGAAACTAAGTTGAAGCTCCTCCCCCTCTCCGGCTGAGAGTTCATAAGTCCCTGCCCGTGAAAGTTCGACCCCCTCGCTCTTCACAGCCTCAGCCAACTTTGATAAGAGCGGCAAGCGCTTTGACTCATCAAATTCACGGTTGAAATAGACGCGAACGGGAGCCTCGGAGTCGATTATTTGAAAGAGAAAATGGTTGTGGGTGAAAAGAAGCAGATCCTCATGAGTGTGGGTAAGGTGATATCCCGCACGCCATATTGAGTTCTCAACTTTTCCCGCTATCTCTTCAGGGGTTTTCACGGTGTTCCTCCTTCTTTATTGGTTTAGCTGAGCGCGCGTGTAGAGCGCGCCTTACAAATACGAATGTAGTTGTCTACACAATTGTTAACTTTTGGTGCATTTAGCATCTTTAAAAGACGCTATTTGCCTAAAGAGCAACATCCATGCCCGGAGAGGGGTTTATTCAAGATGGGCTAAATATTGTGGGGGAGGAAATTTAGAAAAAGGCAGGAGACCCATTCAAGGGTCAATCCCACCTCAATCAAGGTTTAAGTTGGTTGGTTGAGATGGCGGACTACTAAAGCGCTTAAAAAAAGCAGGAGTCGTCCTCTTCTCAGGCGCTGCCTCTGCCATCGTTGTCCATGTCGCGTTGGTCGGGGTTTGCAATGAAAGGGCAGTTATCAGCGTCACCGCTCAGGAAAAACGCCAACTCGTAAAGCGCGGTTGATTGAAGCAGATAATCTATATTTTGGCGAGTAGCCCAAAGGCGTATCTGGCTTAGAAACGTTGCCGGGCTACGCTTTTTGGCCGCTAAAGCGGCAATCTTAGCTTCGTCGGAGACTTCTTTTTTCAGAAAACCCCACATATGGTCCAGGGCATTTTCGATTCCACCGAGGGAGGGCGGCTCGCGCAGGGCTAAAGCAAGTGCTTCGGCAAGCTCCCTGTCGACCCCTTGCCTCATTGAAGCTACTCTGGGCCCCGTTTCACGGTATAGGCGCTCATCCCTGGCGAGGAGGGAAAATTTGTGTGTCCGCCATAACGCGCGGCTATCCGAGGGGATGGTTATTGGGCCTGGCTCTTTCGTGAGATATTTATTTCTTAGGATTTCATATTGTTTGTGCGGGGCATCGATAAAGTCCTGCGGCCACTTTGGCCTCATGGTCTGCTCGGGCAGCGGAGAATGGTGGTTATAACCTCGCAACGTCATCTCGTTGACCACCATATCGTGACGCCGCGCAAGGGCGGATAGGTGACCGTTCCACCTCAATGTCTCAGGGTGGCGGGAATAGCCTTTTTTGCCGAGAGTGAGGATATTGTATATCCCGTGAATCTCCCTGTGCTCCCCCAAAAGGCTTCCCCGGTTCAGGAAGCATGGTGGTATGTCCCAGACTCTCAATTGCTACAACGCCTTTTCTCGAACTTTTAATCAGGTGGCGCCGCACCGGGCGCGTCAAAACCGAGCCGGTTGAGGAGTGAGCCATCCTGCAAAAAGAGGTTTACGAGGGCCTTGTTGTAATTAACCTGTGCCTCAATCTCGGCGATTTTGCTCGCCAGCAGGTCGCGCTGCGCACCGGCTACAAGCAGGCTGGTTGAACGCCCCACGCGAAATTTTTCAGTCTCGGCACGTAGGGTCTCCTCCTGAAGGTCACGTGAAGCCGCGGTGGCTGATACCTGCGCCTTGAGGCGCTTGACTTCAATTAGCGCCAACCTTACGTCAAGCTCCGCCAGCTCTTCAAGGTTCGCCACGGCGGCCTCGGCTCTGTCACGGTTTAGAAGGCTACGCATGCTGTCGGCTCTGGCAGCCCGGTTCTCCCAGGGGAGCTCGCCTCTCACTCCAACCGTCAGATCGTAACCATCTCCGGATATATCGCCTGCTGCCCCCGATAGCGTGTTCGAGTAGCCGCTCTTCCCTAGTAGGAGAAAGCCTTCAAGCTTTGGAAGGAGGCCATTTTTGGTTTTTACGACCTTAAGCTCGCCGTTTCTCAACTCGACGCGAGCCTGATTCAGCTCTGGACGCAGCTTGTAGGCCAGGGCAACGTGCTCCTTTATTGTGTCTGCCTCGCTCGCGGGCTCTATGGATGGCTTTATAAGCTCCAATTCACGCTCCCAGGGCGAACCGCCCGGAGAGGATACCGACCTTAAAAGTTTTAGCCTCTTTGATTCGAGGTCGCTTATCGCGTTGATCAAGTCTTCATTTCGCAAAGCCACCTCCGCCCTAGCAGCGACTCCCTCTATCTCGGGAATTTTTCCGACCTTTATACGCTCCTCAGCTTCGCCGAGCTGCTTTTTGGCAAGGGTCAGCGACTCTTCGACTATCGCGATCTTCTCCTCGGCTAGAAAAGAGTCCCAAAAGTTGTTCTCAGTATCCGCAACTAGGGATTGCGCATAGCCGCGAAGCTCATAATCCGATGCCTGTGAAGCGAGCTCGGCCTGTCTTAGACCGGTGAGATTCACTTCGCTGCCAAAACCTCGAAGGAGTTGTTGGGTAACCGATAAGCCGACCCTTACCGAATCGTTAATGGGCTCTTCATTGGCTGCGCCTGAAATGGTTGCGCTTATCCCGGTGCCGCTGGGGAAGGGTTTTTCCACCCCAAGGGAGAGTTCTCCGCTTCGGGCTACTTCCCCATGTTGATCTTCATCCTGAGAAACGTTTATTTCGCCGGTGAGTACCGGGTCGAAAAGGGCTTTTTCACTTTCTTCGTAGGTTCTTGTCACGGCGGGGTTATACCGTTCTACGATGAAGGCGCGGTTGTTCTTCAGGGATAGATAAACAGCCTCTTCAAGGGATAAGGAAAGGGTCTCCTCGATAGCTGCCTCCGATGCGACCCCCTTATTTGGTGTCTCGAAGAGTTCTGTTGGGCCGGCGTATGCAATATACGGAGCAGGCAAGATAATGGCGCCCAGGAGAAGAGTCGGAAAAATTCTATTCATGACGCAGAGCCTCAATTGGGTCGAGCCTGGAAGCCTTCCATGCTGGGTAAATTCCGAAAAAGACGCCTATACCCGCCGCGACCGCAAAGGCCAGGATAGAGGAGTCAACCTCCACTACCGTGCCATAACTCGCAAATCTGGGGATTATCTTCGCGGCGCCTATGCCCAACGCTATCCCGAAAAGTCCTCCAAGCCCGCTGACTATCATCGATTCGATTAGAAACTGGAGCATTATGTGTCGTTCTTTAGCCCCGATGGCCTTTCTTATGCCTATCTCCCGGGTGCGCTCCGTTACAGTCACAAGCATTATGTTCATTATGCCGATGCCGCCGACGAAGAGAGATATAGCGGCTATGCCGCCAAGTAGCCATTTGAAGACCTGCATAACCTCTGATGCGCTCTCTCTGATCTCCGCCATGTTGGATATGCGAAAGTCGTCATCTGCCCCGGGCTGTATGCGATGACGCTTTCGAAGCAACTCCTTAATGCGAGCCTCCACCAGGTCGATGCGCTCCTCGCTCGTTGCCTTTATGTTGATCTCTCTTAAAAAGTTTATTCCCATTATCTGCTGCATGGCGTTGGTGTAGGGGATAAAGATGCGGCTGTCGGGGCTTCCCCAGCCCTCGCCTTTAGCCTGTGCTGTGCCGATTACCCTGTAGTTTATTCCGTCGATCTTTATCGACTCGCCTATGGGGTCACCGGCGCCGAAGAGCTCCTCGGCAGCAGAGGCTCCGATTACGGCAACCCGCGCTAGTCTTAGAACTTCTTTCTCGGTAAAAAAGCGCCCACTGGCAGGTGATACGTCACGTAGCTCAAAGTAGGTGGAGGAGGTTCCATAAACGGTAGTTCGCGTGTTTTTGGAGTAATACTTAATCTGAGAGCTGGCGCTAACCGCCGGAGCCACGAGGGCGACGTCCTCCACCTCCTTGACTATGGCAGTGGCGTCCTCAATTGTCAGGTTCTGTTGGCTCCCAGACATGACTCCACCCGACCCACGCTGACCCGGCCTGATAACGAGCGAGTTTGTACCCATCGAAGAAAATCTTTCAAGCACCTGCTGTTCAGCCCCGGCGCCAAAGGCAAGCATCGCGATCACCGCGCCGACGCCTATGATTATTCCAAGCATCGCGAGGAGCGAGCGCATCTTGTTTGCCAAGAGGCTTGAGACCCCTACCTTAAAGATGGAGGGGATGAGCACCCAGAGCCCCCCCGTTGCTTTCTCGCCCCTCTTTTTCCTGCTTTTTTTCGGGCTTCTGCCACTTTTTTCGGAGTCGCTTATGTCCTCCACCACTTTGCCGTCGGTGAGCTTTATCTGACGGTCGCAGTGGTTGGCTACGTATTCGTCGTGGGTGACTAAGATTACCGTCCGCCCTTCGTCATTAAGCTTGGTAAAAAGGTCCAGGACCTCCTCGCCGGTTCTGGAGTCGAGGTTCCCCGTCGGCTCGTCAGCCAGAAGTATATCCGGGTCGGTGACAAGGGCGCGTGCGATAGCCACTCTTTGCCGTTGGCCGCCGGAGAGCTGATTTGGCTCATGCTTCATCCGTTCACCGAGCCCAACGGTCTCAAGGGCTTCGATAGCCTTTTGGCGAGCGTCGGAGCGCCCGGCGTAGATGAGGGGCAGCTCAACGTTCTCAATTGCGCTTAGCCTTGGGAGTAAATTGAAAGTCTGGAAGACGAAGCCAATTCTTCTGTTTCTGACTTCAGCCTGCCTGTCACGGGTCATGTCGCTTACGTCCTCCCCGGAGAGGAGGTAGCTTCCCTCATCCGGACGGTCTAGACAGCCCAGGATATGCATAAGGGTTGATTTTCCGCTGCCGGAGGTGCCGGTGATGGCTACGAATTCCCCCTCCGCGACCTTGCACTCAACCCCGCCTAGGGCAACTACCTCGGAGTCGCCGACCTGATAGCGCTTTTCGATTTTTGATGCATCGATGACCAGCGTCATAAAGTCTATCTTCTCCTGGAGAGCATGCGCGCGGCAGAGGGGCGCCACCTGCTGTCGCCGACGCCCTCCGGTACAAATACTTTCTCACCCGCCTCAAGGCCGCTCAGCACTTCCGCCTGGTTGCCGCTTAT
>PKTU01000015.1 GCA_002869005.1 Deltaproteobacteria bacterium | reverse complement strand
ACCTTTTGCGAGAAGTTGCCTTGCATTGATCTCCTACTCCGCTGTTTTGGGGCGCACTCCGGTCAATTTTTCAAATTTATCGATCTCCATCGTCAGATAGATGCCTTTTGCGGTAGCGCATACATCTCCTGCCTCGTTCAGTATCTCGCCCTCAAGCTCTACCTTCCTCTTTCTGTGTTCTTTTATGCGGCAACGAAGCTCAATCGGTTTTCCGACATAAACGGGCTTTTTAAGCTCGATTGCGAGAGAGTGTGTAAGGCCTACTTTCCCTGTGGAGTGGAGGGTGCACCATCCCATGATTTCATCCAGAAGCGCCGATTGAAAGCCGCCGTGAAATATGTTTCCGAACCCCGTCATGTGTTCCGGTGGCGTCATAATTGAGCGGAGCTCCTCGGGGTCTCCACCTAGCGACTCGAAGGTCAGGTGCATACCGTGAGGGTTTTTGGGGCCGCAGAAGAAACACTTTCCCTCCGGAAAGAATGATTCAAGTTTTTTGGGTTTTTCTGACATTCGGGAGCTCTCCCCTGTGAGGTCAATCAAGAACAAATAAATTATTTGATCATAAAAATACAGTCCAGCACGATTTGCCCTAATTTGTTTAAATGCGCTTTGGGATTGATGGTTTAGGCTGTATCTATGTTTTTAGCGCTATAAAGGGCTCCTTTGTGTAAAATGGGGCAGCATTAATAGAATACAAGGAGCCCACTTTTTGAGCGCCCTGTCAAAAAAACTCTTCTACTCATTTATCTTCCCCGGAGGCTTGATTTGCGCCGCCGCGCTGTTGACATATCTCTATGCTACCCAAGCAATAAAGGCACACCCCGTTTTTACATGGCTGCCTTTGATTGCAATGCTTCTTGCACTCTTTATCGGCTGGCGGTTTAACCGAGGCAAGATACCTGTAACGGTAATTCTCGTATATGTTGCGTATTATCTTTTGTCGGAGTTTGAGGGTTTTTGGGGCGGTGATCTAGCCGCAATAATCTCAACCCTCTTGCCCCTCAATTTTGCCCTGCTGGCATTTGGCGGCGATAGGGGAGTCCTCTCCACGGCCAATATTCTCAAAGTCTCATTCATAGCCCTTGAGACGGGTATTCTTATTGTTCTTCACAGAGTATCAGCCGGAACCCTTCACAGCTACCTTACGGTGTCGCCAATCTCTCACGCACTCCTTAACGGCCTCGGAGTTACGCAGGTTGCGCTTGCTTCTTTTTTGTTTGCGTTGTTGCTTACGCTCCTCAGGTTCATAGTCCGCGGCAATGCCGTGGACGCGGCTCTCTTCTGGGGCCTTGCCGCGCTCTTTGGAGGGCTGCTCTCTGGAGTTCATCCGCTTTTTTTCTCGACGGCTTCCCTGACACTTGTTGCTGGTATGGTTGAGGGGTTTCACTTCCTGGCTTTTCGGGATGAGCTGACCTCATTGCCTACGCGGCGCGCTTTTAATGAGGCGCTTGCCGGTAGCCGTGCGCCATCCACTATAGCCATCGCCGACATCGACCACTTTAAAAAGGTGAATGACCGTTACGGCCATGATGTCGGAGATCAGGTGCTTAAAATGGTCTCTTCCAAGCTTTCAAGGATAGGAGGTGGCGGCCGCGCTTTTCGCTACGGCGGCGAAGAGTTCGCTGTAATCTTCCAGGGAGCGAGGAGCGAGAGCGTCGCGGACGCATTGGAGGAGTTGCGCTCCATAATCTCATCTACCCCTTTCGTCTTGAGGGGGCTCTTAAGGCCGATTTCATCCTCCTCGGCAAGGAACAGGAGTAAGAAAAGCCCCAAGCCATTACGAGTAACCATTTCAATAGGATATTCAGAGTTGAGGGAGGGTGACGAATCTCCCATAGATGTCGTAAAACGCGCTGACAAGGCCCTTTACCGGTCGAAAAAGGGTGGCCGAAACAGGGTCACGGCTGGTTGAGACGCGAGTATTTATCAAACGAAAAGGTGATTATTACAAATAATTAACAATATCGTAATGGATGGCACACAAAATAACGTTTTTGTTTTACCGGATCTTGCTTTTGTTTCCCGCCCAAAATGAAAATTCCATTGTTCCTCCTTAGGAATTCAATTTGTTGAAATTATTGGCACGCCCTTTGAAGTAATCCTCTCCGACTGCGGCATCCATAAGGACGCCATCATCTACCGATACTAAACAGAGAGAGGAAAAAATGAAGAGACTTAAAGTTGTAGTGACAGCAATTTGCCTCGTTGCGCTCCCGGCTATATCACTTGCGGAAGTTAGCCTTGGAGCCTCCATCGACTACACAAGCCGCTATATCTGGAGAGGGTTCGACTTCTATGACGATGGCCCCGGCATACAGCCCGGCGCCTCTCTTGGTTTTTCTCCCGCTGACGGCATCGACGTATCGCTCGGCGTGTGGGCAAACTACGACGTTGACAACACAGAAGAGTGGGATGAGTTCGACTACACCCTCGACCTTTCTTACGCTCTTAGTGAGACTCTTTCCATCAGTGGCGGTTACATCTACTACGACTTTCCGGAAGCCGATACGCAGACACAGGAAGTATACCTTGGCGCAACCTTCGCGCTTCCCGCCGATGTAGAAGGCTTCGCGACAATCTATTACGATTTTGATGAAGGCGAGGGCTACTATCTGACCGCCGGCGCTTCCTACTCCATGGAGCTTGGCGCCAACCTCGAAGGTTCGCTCGGTGGTTCAGCCGGTTACATGAATTACAGCGACAGCGGCTCCTACGCTGGCCTTGACGCTTTTTCCGACGTCACTGTATCCGCAGGGCTTTCCTATGCGATAGTCGAAGGCGTAAGCGCCAACTGCTCCCTAAACTACGCCTACGTACCCGACAGCGACGTAAATGAAGACAACGAGTTCTGGTACATGGTCGGCCTCTCCGCCGAGATGTAAAGACAATTTAAAGCTGCTATAGCCAACCTCCGGCGCGTGGGCTTTTCAGTCCTCCTCACAGCTTTCGCGCCGGAGGTATTTTTTCGCCTGTGTTAAGTCTATTTTGCCCAGTGTTTGAGTATCTGGTAATCATCATCGGGGATGTCCACACCCTTTTGTTTCATTTGCTCCAGAACCTCCAGCCACGCTTCAGGTGTAAAGTCCCGTCCCTCCCATTTGGAAGAGCTGTGGCAACGGGTGCACCTTTCGTTTAAAACCTCTTTAAAGCTTCTCTCCGTGGAGGCGTTTTCAGAGCGGCCGCTGCATCCTGAAATCGCCATAAGGGTTGCAGAGGCGATGGCTAAAGTTATTGTGAATATCCTCATTTTTCAGCTTCTCCTTTATCTGGGTTGTCTATGGTTAATAAGTGAATTTTACCAGATTTTGTGAAAAGTAAACTCACCGCCGTTGCCCTGCAAATCAAAAGCAGAGAGCCCAACCGGATTTGCCGGTCGGGCTCCTTGAGCATGTTCCACTTAACCTAAGTTACTCGATAGCTATTTTTCGTCTTTTTTCAATCGTCTCCGCCCTTTTGGGAAGGGTCAGGGTAAGGATTCCATTCTCCATTTTGGCCTGGGCATTTTCTGCGTCGACCTCTCCAGGAAGAGTTAGAGTCCGTTCAAAGAGGCCCTGGAAGGATTCGCGCCTATGGTAATGCTCGCCTTCATGGGTCTCTTCCGTTTTGCGCTCGCCCTTTAATGTGATCCTCTTCTCCTCTATAGAGAGCTCGACACTATCCTTGTCTAACCCGGGGAGCTCAGCAGTTAGGATGTATTCGCCCTCACGCTCCTTCAAATCCACAGCAGGAGCGAATGATTCACCCGCCTCAAACGCCCATGTTACAGGAGTCCTTCTTAGTGCCCTTCCAAAGGGCGCGATGCCATCAAAGAAGGAGTCGAAAAATTTGTCCACCTCTTCGTGCATGTGACGGAGAGGCTCAATCCTTGCTCTCGGTTCCCATTTCATAATTGCCATGACTGTGCCTCCTTTCGATTTTTGTGCCCTTAATTGGGCAGTTGGCTTTAGTCTGTAAATAAATTAATCACGATTAAAGAAGCGTCAAGGGGACCGCCGTACTCTACTCGATTGACGCTTAACCTAGGCTGTGTTGTAATTACAAATCCATCAGAATCAAGGGAGGAAAACAGTGAAAATCAAGTTGTTGGCGGCGATCGCCGGTCTCGTTATTTTTACCTCGGCTTCGGCTTTTGCGGGGTGGTCTTTTGAGCTTCATACGGGCAGCGCCTATTCATTTCCAATGTGGATGAAGATTCAACAGTATGGAGAAGAGGATATTGAGCTGACCGGTGAATATGAAACCCGCCCATGGAACCACCTTGCGCCTTATTACGATCTACGCGTAGGCAAGTGGGATGGCGACTCAGCTTGGGAGTTTGAGTCTCTGCACCATAAGGTTTTCCTGAAGAACAAACCGGAGGAGGTTGAGGCTTTCAATATCTCCCACGGCTACAATATGAATATGGTCAATAGGGCCTATAAAGTCGATGGCTTCATCTATCGCTATGGCGGAGGAATAGTCATGACGCACCCCGAGACCACGATAAGGGGTCGCGAATGGGAGGATGAAGGCGGCGTTAACGGCTTTTACATAAGCGGTATATGCGGCCAAGGCGCGGTGCAAAAACGTTTTGCAATAGGATCCAACTGGTTCTTCTCCCTGGAGGCGAAGCTCACGGTTGCCGACGCTATAATCCCAGTGGCCGGCGGTGAGGCGCATGTGCCGAATGTAGCCCTCCACGGCCTCTTTGGAGTAGGTTATGACCTCTAGTTTTTTAAAGAAAACCCTCCTAGCCCTCTCGATATTCCTGGCTCTGCCGGCTTTTGCCGCCTCCGGCGACGACCCATACTGGAGCTGGTTTCTAAATGACTCATACAGTCTCGTCACATCGCCTCAAGATGCGGACGCCGAGTGGTGGACCAAAGCCGCGGTTACCGTAGGCGGCGGGCTTTTCTTTTATGGTGTGGATGAAGAGATTCGAGAATTTATAGGTAATAACCATTCATCCGCGGTTGAGTCTGTCCTCAATGTGGGCGAGACCTTCGGCAACGGTTTGTACATACTGCCCGCGATGGGGCTCACTGCGGGGTACGCAGCCCTATATGATGACTCATATCTTCTGGACACGATGAAGCTCTCCTTTGAGGCGGTAGTTCTCTCTGCGGCAGCGGTACAGTTCGTCAAGCTTACCCTCCACAGGCACAGGCCGAATAAGGACGACGGCGCGTACAGATGGGACGGCCCTGACTATCTGGATTCTTCCAATGATTCTTTCCCTTCGGGGCACTCCGCGGCGGCGTTCTCCCTGGCTACCGTAATATCAAAACGTTATGGGGACAAAAACCCCTGGGTCTCGCCAATTGCTTACGGGCTTGCCACCCTTACTCCCCTACAGCGTATGTACGATGACAAGCACTGGGCCTCGGATGTATGGGTAGCCTCCGCTTTCGGTTACTTTTTAGGTGAGGCTCTTGTCGATTACCACACCGATGGGGAGGGCGTCTCCGTTCTGCCGGTTATCACGGAGGATGGCCCGATGCTAACCCTCAAGTGGACCTTTTAGCCCACTTTGACGTGGCTCAGTGACAGGGAATGATTCTACGGATAGCCATAAGGAACCTCCTAAGAAACAGGCGAAGAACTCTCTACACAATTTTTGCGGTCGCCTTTGGCCTCCTCTCTTTAATTGTGTTTCAAGCTCTGAAAGTGGGCCTGCACGAACAGATGGTCCGCTCGACGGTCGGTCTTGACGCGGGAGCCATCCAAATACACGCCAAGGGATATGAGGCCAATATAGCGAGCCTGCTACCCCTCCCTGAACCTATGAAAGTCGAGGCGGCTTTAAGCAAAACGCCGGTGACAGCCTATGCGCGGCGAATTAAATCGCCGGCCCTACTCATCGCCAACTCAAAATCGACCGCGGTGCTCCTCTCAGGGGTTGAAGCGGCGCGGGAGCCAACCGTAACCTTCATCCACGACAACGTGATTGAGGGAGACTACCTGACCTCGGAGGGTATTCTCATCGGGGCAAATCTCGCGAAAAGTCTTGGCGTAGGCGTTGGCGATGATGTCGCGCTGATGGTTGAGGGGTGGACGGGGGCTCCCTTCATAAGAAAATTTCCCGTGACGGGCATCTATAAAACCGCGCTTTTAAACTTCGACCTGGGGCACGTCTTTTTGCCATTGGGAAGCGCACAGGAGTTTCTGCGAGCGGAAGGCGTGGTGACCGAGATTGTAGCGGCAACCGCAGCGGGGGAAGAGCTCTCGGCGTCGAAAGCGGTAAAAGCGAAACTCGCGGGAGAGGATGTATACGGTGTCCGTTACTGGGGAGAGATCGCACCGGATGTAAAGCAGCTCATAGAGCTTAACGATTCAACTATGGCGCTGCTAATCATTATCGTCTACTTGATCGTCGCGGTGGGAATAGTGAACACGATGTCCATGGCGGTCTACGAGCGCTTTCACGAGATTGGGATACAACTCGCCGTCGGCGACACCCCGCGTTCCATCTTCCTCATGATACTTGCCGAGTCAGCTTTTCTGGGTCTCTTTGCCTCTATCCTAGGGTCTTTTATGGGGTGGCTCGCGTGCCTTTACCTTGGCAGATACGGCATAGACCTGACCTCGCTCACCTCTTCAAATCAATATTTCGCCCAGAGTCACATATTAAAATCTCACCTTTTACTTTCAGACCTTGGCTGGGCAAATCTACTCACGTTATCCACCTCGGCGCTTGCAGGGGTTTTCCCCGCGTTAAAAGCCGTGAGGTTGGAGGTGGTGGAGGCGCTAAACCATGGTTAAGGGACCGCTCCTCAGCCTTGCGGGCGCTGCACGCCGCTACGGCATCGGCGACAAATCGGTAAAAGCGCTGCTGCCCACGGATATTACCGTGGAGGAGGGGGAGTTTATCTGCGTGGCGGGGCCGTCCGGTTCGGGTAAAACAACCCTCCTGAACCTTATGGGGTTACTTGACCTCCCCACCGAGGGGAGGGTTTTTATAATGGGCAGAGACGCTGGGGCGCTCTCAAAAGGGGATCGCGCCACTTTGAGGAGAGCGGTGGTCGGGTTTGTATTTCAGTCGCTAAACCTGCTGCCTGTTCTCACCGCCAGGGAAAACGTTGAGTATTCGCTCATGGTCCGCAAGGTAGGGGCGGATGAGCGAAACGACAGGGCTAAGAAGGCGCTCGCTTCCGTT
>PKTU01000076.1 GCA_002869005.1 Deltaproteobacteria bacterium | reverse complement strand
TTTCCCGAGAAGTGCTCATAATTCCTAGTTATCAGACTTGCAATCGCGCATCTTTGCTTCGGCGGCTGTTAGAGCTTCTTTAAGGCCGGTGTCTGTGACGTGAGTGTATATCTGGGTTGTGGAGATCGAGCGATGCCCGAGAAGTTTTTGTACGTAGCGTATGTCGAGGCCGGCTTCGAGCAGGAATGTAGCGGCTGAGTGCCTCAACATGTGGGGCGTTATCCGTCGCTTTATACCTGCTTTTGACGCCGTCTCTCTAAGCCACCTGCGTATTTGGTCTGTGGATGCGGGGTTGCCTTTTGCGTTTATGATTAGGTTGGCGCTATCGGTGGCGCAGAGTTTCCTCTCACTGATGTAGGCTTTTATCAATGCGCGGGCGTTTTCATTTATGATGTAGACTTTCCGTTCACGGTCACCCTTGCCCATTATCGTTAACGCGCCGCTTTCGGTGTCGATGTTCTCCAGTCGAAGCGATACAAGCTCGCCTACCCTTATGCCAGTTGCCAGCATTATCTCTATCGCGATGCGCGTTGAGAGCTCTTGAGTCAGTTTGATGGCCTTGCTTGTTTTTACTTCCGCATCTCTCTTTGCGTGGCGAAGGAGCGTTTTAGTCTCGTTGATCGTCAGCGCACGGGGGAGCCTCGATGGAAGCTTGATTCGGACTTTGTATTTGTGGAATGGGTTCTCGTTAAGGATTTCTTCTTCTTCCAGCCATGCAAAGGCTGCCTTTAGACAGGCGAAGCGTCGTTTGCTGCTTGCCTCTTTGAGGCCGCGTTTTTGGGAGAGGTAGCTCAAATATTCGCGGAAGCGCTCCTTTCGGCATTCGGAGATTTTTGTTTTTGCTCCCATGAAGCAACCGAAGTCTTCCAAGTCCGCTCGGTAGGCCCGGAGGGTGTGAGGGGAGAGGTTTTTATCTATCTGGCAGTGTGTGAGGAAGGCTTCGCAGGCATTTGAAATTTCCATTTGCTCTCTCTTTCTTCTGGGGGCGTTAGGCATCGCAGTTTTTGCGTAGCCGCTGAAAGAGAGGCACGATAGACCATTGAAAGTTTAGGATTAAGTTGAAATGCGGGACACCTTCCGAGGGCTGTCGGCTATATATGCGGATTAGCCAGTTAATTCGGCATCTTAATTAAAATAAAAAAAATCAGGCGTTCTTTATATCCTGGATTAGCTGGTCGAGCGCGGAGAGGAATGTTGACTTGTCGCGCTTTGTCATGGGGGGAGGGCCACCGGTCATCTCGCCCATCTGTCTTAACTGGTCTAGCAGTTCGCGTGTGGCGAGTGCAGATCCTATCGTCTCTGCGGTATGTTCGATCCCCTTCGGGGTGAGGGTGAACGCTCCTGCATCGATTGAGCGGTCGGTAAGGGGGAGGTCCGCGGTAATTACTATGTCGCCTGGTTTGACGTTCTCTGCGATCCAGTCGTCAGCTGCGTCGAAGCGGTCTTCGACCACCTTCATCTCGACACGCTCGTTAAAGGGGACGCGCATCCTGCGGTTAGCGACAACATAAGTTTTGAGGCCATAGCGCTCTGCGACTTTATAGACCTCATCCTTTACGGGGCATCCGTCTGCGTCGATGTATATATCCACCGTTTTTTCTCCCTAAAAAGTTAAGGCCGCGCAGATGCGCGGCCTCCATTGTAGCAACTTTCGTCCGGGGAGGTAGAAGTATCAACCCCTGCCGGTGAGGGATTTCGGAATTCGTCCGGTTTTTATGCACTCTGAGCGCAGCCTGCGCCCCAGTATGCGCTCAACCATGTTGCCTATCTCCAGTAGTTTGTCGACGTCGATGCCCGTATCGATGCCCATCTCATCCATCATCACGACCATATCCTCTGTGTTAGCGAGGCCTACGATGTTGGGGTCGGCATAGTAGTAGGCGCCGGTGCCGGCAACGGGTACGCCGCTGACGAAGTTGGCCGGTTGCCCGCCGGTGCCGCCCATAGTGGACTCAAAGTGGGTTATGCCCGCCTGGAGGGCGGCTAGGATGTTTGCGTTGCCCCACCCGCGCGTTACGTGAAAGTGCGCGATGTGCTTTGTGGGGTCGGGGATCGCATCCATGATCATTGAAAAGTATTCGTAAACCTTGTTTGGCGGCGCGGAGCCGTCATGGTCGGCGTGTTCTATGTCATCGGCGCCGATGTCGAGCCAGCGCTTGGTGAAGGTGACGGCGTCTTCTAGCTTCGTCGGCCCTGCTATGGGGCAGCCCCAAATCGTAGAAACAGTGCCGCAAACCTTCATCCCGGCATCGTGCGCTTTCTTTATGTACTCTTCGCTCATCTTCCAATATTCGTCGAGAGAGAGGCCGGAGTTTTTACGGTGGTGCGCCTCGCTGGTCGAAACCATAAACAGGATACGGTCAGGGCCGTAGCCCTCCTTGAAGGCTTCTATTGCGCGGTCGGCAGCGCGTTCACGTATGGTAACCGCGGTTAACTCGACATCGTCGATAACGCTTTTGAGTTTCTTGGAGTTTTTAACGCGCTTCATCAGCTCGTCGGCGTCTTTAAACTGTGGCATGCCTTTTGGATTGCCGAAGTTTGTCAGCTCAATTCGCTTGAAGCCAGCCAAGATGAGCTGTTCCGCTACCCATACCTTTGCGTCGGTAGGGACGAAAATCTCTTCGTGCTGGAAGCCGTCGCGTACAGTAATATCTCCAAGTACGACTTTCTTGGGGTACTCCATAATTGCCATAACGCGCTCCTGTCACCGTTTGGTGCTCGGAAAGTTAGCCATATTTTAAAAGCGTTAGAAGGCGGTAGTGAATAGGTGCCCTCTGGTATTTTGGAAAAGTAATAATTGTTGACGTAAAGGTTAATATTGGCGTGCGGCGCTGTCAATATCAAAAATGCCTAAAAAGCCGGAAATGCCAAGCAGCAAAAGCGGTAAATATCTTTACGCACTTCATCAGGAAGCGTGTTAATATGCCGTAAACGTCAGGTTGGGGATATTGATAACTGCTGCGGGAACTACGTTGTGTTCTGAATAACCGGAAGAATTTATGCCCGCTTATATGATTTTTTAGTTCAGTTGTAGTTGTTGGGCAAAAAGAGTATCTTTATCGGGTCAGAATGAACAAGTATTCATTTAAAGGTCGGCTTTGGCGATTGCAGGTTGCGGGGGGCAATGTAATTTTTTCCCCTTGTCACAAATTTTAAGCTTTGTGACAAGGTAGCTTGTGATCCATAAGTATCCGTAATTACACTTGTATAAAATGAACTACGTTTCATTTTGCTTGTAATTCGCTCCAAACGGTAATTTCTTCCCGGCAAAAACTTGCTACATAGTGGGAAAAATGTTGTAGGATAGGCAGTGTTCGCATTATAGCTATATATCAGCTATCAAATCCGTGGTCACACGGTAGATCGCGGGCGCGAGTATACGTCGATGGTGAAGCGTTAAATTCCAACAGGGAAAGACCATGTCTTACGAAAACGTCACATTCGAGAGAGAGGGTAGGGTGGCTCTCGTCGCCATCAATCGCCCTAAGGCCCTGAACGCCCTAAATGACAAAACCTTTGATGAAATTGAAGCTGTCTTTGCCGAGATAGCCAATGACGACTCGCTGGGAGCGGTGGTCCTCACCGGATCAGGAGAGAAGGCTTTCGTCGCAGGGGCGGATATAACAGAGCTCGCCGCCGCTAAAAACCGCGCCGAGGGGGAGGCTATCTCCCTAAAAGGCCAGAATATCATGGCCAAAATACAGAAGCTCAAAAAACCGGTTATCGTGGCAATCAACGGCTTTGCCCTTGGCGGCGGGCTGGAGCTCGCTATGTCGGGACACATTCGTTTTGCAGCCGAGACGGCAAAGATGGGGCTCCCCGAGATAACACTCGGACTGCTCCCCGGTTACGCGGGTACGCAACGTTTGCCCCGACTAGTCGGCAGCGGCATGGCGAACCTGATGACGATGACGGGCGAGATGATTGACGCCGCCGAGGCATACCGTATCGGCCTAGTCGAAAAGGTTTTCCCCGCCGACGTTCTCCTCGACGAAGCCAAAGCGCTCGCGGCGAAGCTCGCCAAAAAGAGCGCAGTCGCCCTCGGGCTTATGCGGGCCGCCATTGAGGAGGGTCTAGAGACCACCCTCGAAGCGGGCTCCAAGATAGAGGCCGGTTACTTCGGCGACGCATTTGAATCGGAGGATATGCGCGAGGGCACCGGCGCATTTTTGGAGAAGAGAAAAGCCGAGTTCAAGAACCGTTGATTCTTCAATTCCAACGCAAGGAGCTTAGATGGATTTCGGGCTTACAGATATACAGAAGATGGTGCGTGACACGGCGCGCAAATTCGCCACTGACCAGGTAGCCCCGCTTGCAGCTCAGATGGACAAGGAGGCGAAGTTCGAGATGGACCTCGTCCGCCAGATGGGTGAGCTCGGCTTCATGGGGGTCGCCTACCCTGAGGAGTATGGCGGGGCGGGTATGGATTACCAGTGCTACGCGATAATCGTCGAAGAGCTCTCCGCGGCGTGCGCCTCCACGGGCGTAGTGGTCTCGGCGCACTCAAGCCTCTGCTGCGACCCGATCTATAAATTCGGCACCGAGGATCAAAAAAAGAAATACCTTCCCCCGCTTCTCTCCGGCGAGATGCTTGGCTGCCTTGGGCTCACCGAGCCGGGCGCGGGCTCCGACGCCGCCAACCAGAAGACCACGGCGGTTCTCGACGGAGACGAGTGGGTGTTGAACGGCTCCAAAATATTCATAACCAACGGCGGCCCGGCAGGGGTCTCGGTGGTGATCGCGGTGACTGAAAAGGGCGCGGGCTCCAGAGGGCTCTCCGCCTTCATCGTCCCCACCGACTCACCCGGCTTCAGGGTCGGCAAGGAGGAGCATAAGCTGGGCATACGCGCCTCATCCACCGCAGAGCTTCTTTTTGAGGATTGCCGCATCCCCAAAGCGAACCTGCTCGGCAAGGAGGGGGATGGGTTCAAGATCGCCCTAACCACCCTGGACGGCGGCCGCATCGGGATCGCCGCGCAGGCGCTCGGCATCGCACAGGGGGCCTTAAACGCGGCGGTTGCCTACTCAAAGGAGCGCATGCAGTTCGGTAAGCCCCTCGCAGCGTTCCAGGCGATTCAGTGGAAACTTGCCGAATGCGCCACCGATATCGACGCGGCGAGGCTCCTGACCTACAGGGCGGCGTGGATGAAGGATGCGGGAATGCGCTTCGGTACGCAGTCTGCGATGGCGAAGCTCTTCGCCGCCGAGACTTGCATGAAGGCGACCCGCGAGGCGATACAGGTTTTCGGCGGCTATGGCTACGTAGATGAGTACCCAGTCGAACGTTTTTACCGCGATGCAAAGATCACCGAGATTTACGAGGGGACCAGCGAGGTGCAAAAAATAGTGATATCGCGCTCGCTTACCAGTGACTAACCCCAATAGATTGGGATAATTGAAGGAGGAGAAGATGAAGATTCTAGTGCCCGTGAGAAGGGTACCCAACCCCGACATCAAAGTTCGCTTGAAGTCAGACGGCAGCGGTGTGGACACCGAGGGCGTCAACTTCCTCGTCAACCCCTTCGATGAATACGCCATCGAAGAGGCCGTCCAGATCGTAGAAAAGGGTGGCGGCGAGGTTGTCCTCGTATCCATCGGCACCGCCGACTGCGAAGAGACCCTTCGCGCAGGCCTCGCCCTCGGCGCGCTCCGTGGCTGGCTCGTGGAGACCGATGAGGTCCTCGACTCCGCAGCCATCGCAGACGTACTGGCGGCCGTCTTCAAGGAAGAGTCTCCGGACCTTGTCATTACCGGCAAGCAGTCCGTCGACACCGACAACAACCAGGCTGCCCAGATGCTCGCGGCGAAGCTTGACCTGCCCCAGGCGTGCTTCGCTTTCAAAGTAGAGCTCGGCGACGGCAAAGCGACAGTGGAGCGCGAGATCGACGGCGGTCTCGACGTCAAGGAGATCTCCCTCCCCGCAATAATCACCGCCGACCTGAGGCTCAATCAGCCCCGCTACGCGGCGCTGCCCCAGATCATGAAAGCCAAGCGCAAAGAGGTGAAGAAGGTCTCCCTCGGCGACCTTGGCGTGGAAGCAAAGTCCGCCACGAAGATTCTAGGCCTCGCTCAGCCCCCCGCCCGCGCCGCGGGTCAGATCGTGGGCAGCGTGGAAGAGTTGGTGGACAAACTCGTCAACGACGCCAAAGTGCTGTAGGAGGTATATAAAATGTCAACACTCGTAATTGCAGAGAGCAGGCAGGGAGATCTACGCGCTGCCACCTACAACACAATCGCCGCCGCGAAAGCCAAAGGCGGCGACTTCGACATACTCCTCCTCGGCAGCGGCTCCGCCGCCGGGGCCGACTCCTTAAAGGAGTTCGGCGCGGGCACCGTCTACTACAGCGAGGCTGACGCAGTGGCTGAATACACCGCTGAGTCATACGCAAAGACCGCAGCCGCGCTAGTCGGCGAGAAGGGCTACACCGCAGTGATGATGGGCGCGACCACCACGGGTAAGGATATGATCCCGAGGCTCGGCGGCCTTCTTGGAGCGGGCATGGTCTCAGACGTTATCGGCTTTGACGGCGCAAACTACCTGCGCCCCATGTTCGCCGGCAACGCCATCGCGACCATCGAGGTCAACACCCCCGTCGCGGTTATGACTGTTCGTGAGACAGCCTTTGACGCGGCGGCGCCCTCCGGTGGAGCTTCCGCGGTAGCTGAAGCTGCTGCCGTCGGCGACGACCGCGCCAAGTTTATCGAGTACCGCCTCACCGAGTCCAGCCGTCCCGACCTCGGCGCGGCCTCCATCATCGTCAGCGCCGGTCGCGGCGTTAAGGATGCCGAAGGCGTCAAGCAGGTCGAGGCGCTTGCCGATCTCCTCGGCGCTGCCGTCGGCGCCTCCCGTGCAGTGGTCGACGAAGGCCTCCTCCCCAACGACCTGCAGGTCGGGCAGACCGGTAAGATCGTCGCCCCCGACCTCTACATCGCGTGCGGCATCTCCGGCGCGATTCAGCATGTCGCGGGCATGAAGGACTCCAAGGTCATCGTCGCGATAAACAAAGACGAAGAGGCCCCCATCTTCGAAGTGGCGGACTACGGCCTCGTCGCCGATTTCGCCAAGGCCGTCCCGGAGTTCATGGAGAAGGTCAAGGCATTAAAGTAAGGGCGAATAAACCATGCGCCGCGCTGCCCTCGGGTGGCGCGGCGTCTTTATTTTCAGGGGAAGACCATGTGCGTTAAAGAAGTCGTTATCGCCGCTGCGGCGAGAACCCCCATCGGCTCATACCTCTCCAGCCTCTCATCATTCACCGCCCCCGAGCTCGGCGGCTTTGCCGTCGCGGAAGCACTAAAAAGAAGTG
>PKTU01000027.1 GCA_002869005.1 Deltaproteobacteria bacterium | reverse complement strand
TGCGGATCATCGTTCATCCGTCCTTCTAAGCGCCAATCCCGCGGCAACTACCGCCACCGGCCCCATCGCTTCAAGATAGTCGGGGTCAAAGTTTTTGGAAGACACGGACATCTCCTTAAACGCCTGCAGGAAGTTTACCGGGGCTCCCTGACGCTCTTCCAACGCCTCCGCCAGGCCCGGCAGCCTTGAGGCACCTCCAGCAAGGTAGACGCCGTAAATCTCCTCATCCGAGGATGCTGCGTTGAAAAAATCCAAGGAGCGCTGAATCTCCAAGACGACATTGTCCGTCATCTTGTCCATTACCCGGACGGCGTCCTCAACCGACACCTGATCGGAAGAGCCGCCCAGTTTAACTACCTCTGCATCGTCGTAGCTCACACCGAGCTCTTTTTGTATCTCTTCGGTATAGTTTGAGCCACCTATTGTGATGTCTCTGGTAAATGCGCTTTTGCCTTTTTTGAGGATATTTATGTTCATGATGCCGGCGCCGATATCAATCAGCACTACGGTTTTATCCAGCAGCTCAGGATAAGCCACTGCGAAGAGGTTCTCCATTGCGAAGCCGTCGACATCAACGACATCCACAGAGAGGCCCGCTTCGGCGATGACCGCTGTATAGTCGTTTATGATGTCTTTTTTGACAGCTACGAGGAGAACTTCCATAGTATCCGAATCAGCGCCGGGCATATCGTCGCGGATCTGGAAATCTATGTTTACCTCATCGATTTCAAAGGGGATGTACTGACCCGCCTCCCACTGGATCTGGTCTTCCAGCTCGCTTTCGCTCATCACCGGAAGCTGAATTTTTTTAACAATCAGCGAATGTCCGGCGACGGAGGTGGCGACGTTCTTGTTCTTTACTTTAAGGTTGGAATAGAGATTTCGGATTGCTTCGGCGACGACGCTGGAGTCCATAATGACGCCGTCAACGATGGCCTCCGGCGGCAGTTGCACCACGCCAAAATTCTTGAGCTCGTAGTTCTTTTTATGGTGGTTGAGCTCTACAAGCTTGACGGAGTGGCTTCCGATATCCAAGCCAACCAGAGTCTTAGGTTTTATCAACGGCATGTGGTTCTCCCATGCGAAGGCGAGGCCTATTCACGTAGTCCCACCAAAATACATCGACCACTAGCACGAGAGACTAAAGTAATTATTTCAAATTGTCAATACGCACCTATAGTAGTGACTATTCAAGAACCACTATATTTAGTACATGAAACTCTAATAATAAATTCTTACTCTAAGAATCCTCTTCTTCCATAACTTTTGCCAGCGCAGATACAGACTCTCCCGGATCTAATTCAAAGAGTTTTACTCCTTGGGTGTTTCGTCCGATTACAGAAATGTCGGAAGCTTTCATGCGGATCAACTTTCCGCTCTGCGCTATCAGTATTATTTGATCCTCATCTTCAACAGAAAGCACACCTGCCACGCGGCCATTTCTAGCACTGGTCTTAATTGTTATAATACCCTTGCCGCCGCGCCCCTGGAGCCTGTATTCATCGAAACTTGTTCTTTTTCCATAACCATTCTCAGTGACAGTCAGGAGCGCCGCGCCGTGGCGGACTATATCCATGGCGACTACCTCGTCGTCCCCTACCAGCGCTATGCCTTTAACGCCGCGACTCGTCCTTCCGGTGGGCCTCACATCCTCTGATTTGAAGCGTATGGATAAGCCCTTGGTGGTAGACAGCATTATATCCGCGTCGTCCGTGGTCAGGCGCGTCGAGATGAGCTCATCACCCTCATCAAGCCCAATTGCATAAATACCGCTGGTGCGCCTCGGCCTGGAGAAAGCCATAAGATCCGTTCTTTTTACTACGCCGTTCTTGGTGCAGAAGAAGACGTATTTGTCCTCCTCGAACTCGCGTACGGGGAGAAAGGTCGAAATAGCCTCACCCTTTTCAAGGGGCAGAAGATTAACGATCGCCTTACCGCGGGCGGCGGCGCCTGCTTGCGGCAATTGGTGGACCTTTAACCAATACACTTTACCGTTCGTTGTAAAGAAAAGGATGTAGGAGTGGGTCGACGCGGTGAAGAGATGCTCGACAAAGTCCTCTTCCTTGGTGGACATTCCACGCCGGCCCTTTCCGCCCCTGCGCTGGCTGCGGTAGAGTGAGACCGGGTTACGCTTTATGTAGCCTGTGTGGGAGATTGTTACTACCATCTCCTCCTCTGTAATAAGGTCTTCAATGGTGAGCTCTTCTACCTCGTTTATGATCTCGGTGCGGCGCTCGTCGCCGTATTTATCCCTGATCTCGTTGAAGTCGCTTACCAGTATCTCCATGATCTTGCGGTCGTCGCCGAGGATCCCCTCAAGCTCGTCTATAAGCGCCAGCACTTCACGGTACTCGGTCAATATCTTATCGCGTTCAAGGCCTGTGAGGCGGTGGAGGCGCATATCGAGGATGGCTTTAGCTTGAACCTCGCTAAGGCCGAACTGCGCCATGAGGCCATCCTTGGCTTCGGCGGGCGTAGGGCTGCGGCGGATTAGGGTTATCACCGCGTCAAGGTTATCAAGGGCTATCTTGAACCCTTCGAGAAGATGTGCTCTCTCCCTTGCCTTACGTAGCCTGTATTGGGTTTTGCGTACGGTGATCTCTCTTCGGTGGTCGATAAAGAGAGTAAGCGCGGACTTTATGTCCAAAACGCGAGGCTGCCCCTCCACTATGGCGAGCATATTGACCCCGAAGGTCGTCTCCATGCGGGTGTGCTTATAGAGCTGATTGAGGATTATGCGGCTCTCCTCATCACGCTTCAGCTCTACTACGACCCTCATTCCGTCGCGGTCTGATTCGTCCCTAAGGTCTGAGATCCCCTCGATCTTTTTGTCTTTTACCAGCGAGGCGATCTCCTCGACCACCTTTGCCTTGTTGACTGTATAGGGAAGCTCGGTAATTACGATTGCCTCCCGGTTGGTGCGGCTGTTTCTCTCGACGCTTGCGCGAGCGCGCATCTTCACCGAGCCCTTGCCCGTTGTAAAAGCGTCGTAGATACCCTTCGCCCCATATATATATCCCGCGGTAGGAAAGTCCGGACCGGGAAGCACCTGCATAATCTCTGTTATCCCTGCGTCGGGATTTCTTATAAGCATGTTCAGGGCGTCGCAAAGCTCCGTCAGGTTGTGCGGAGGTATGTTTGTCGACATGCCGACCGCGATGCCCGAGCTGCCATTTGCCAGCAGATTTGGGAAACGACAGGGGAGTATCTCCGGCTCCTCCAGAGAACCGTCGTAGTTGGGGCTAAACGCCACCGTCTCCATATCGATATCCGCCAAAAGCTCGCCTGCGAGCTTGTCCATGCGGACCTCGGTGTAACGCATGGCCGCGGGAGCGTCACCATCAATGGAGCCAAAGTTGCCTTGCCCATCCACCAGCGGATAGCGCAGCGAAAAATCCTGCGCCATTCTTACGAGGGTGTCATAGACCGCCGAGTCGCCATGTGGGTGATACTTACCTATAACGTCACCAACAACGCGTGCAGACTTCTTATACGGCTTGTCCCAACGGTTGGTAAGGTCGTGCATCGCAAAGAGGACTCTGCGATGCACCGGCTTCAAGCCATCACGAACGTCGGGGAGTGCGCGGCCTATGATTACGCTCATTGCGTAATCAAGGTAGGAGCGCTTCATCTCCTCCTCGATGGGCATAGGTATCTTGTTCTGGGGTATCAGATTCATAGGGAAATTCTTCCTGCTAATCGTAGTTTAGGAGGCGTTAAGAGCACCCTGACCCGGGCTTATCAAGCCGATGAACCTTTGTACCACAAATGAGGTCAAAATGTCACTCCCAACCTCCCTCCAGCATAAAGGCATCGGATATTATTTCTATGGTCGGCGAAGCCCCTCCCTGCGTCACCGTAACGACATCGAATCTTGCTCCTAAATAAGCAAGATTTTTTTCGCTTATGTACTGCTTTGCAGCCTTTATCAGCTTGCGTTGTTTATGGCGGTCAACAGCTTCCAGGGGAGTTGTACGCGCCCCTTCGCCCCTGGCTTTGACTTCTACGAATACAAGCGTTTTGCCATCCAAAGCTACGATATCAAGCTCACCCTGCCGGCAACGCCAGTTACGGTCGACGATACGATAGCCCTCGGCCTTGAGGCGCTTCGCGGCCAGTTCCTCGCCACAAGCTCCTGAGATTCCCCCCTTGCGCTTCAAATGAGCCTCATCTGCCCAATGACCTCATCGGCCGGTAGGTGCTCACGGACGCCTTTGAAAGTTTTTCTGTGTATGGGAGTCGGCCCCAGCGACTTTATAGCCTCCCGGTGAGCTTTGGTGGGGTAACCCATATTGCGCTCAAAGCCATAACCGGGGAACCTTGCGGCGTACTCTGCCATCAGCCTGTCGCGGTACTCTTTAGCGAGGATGGATGCGGCGGCGATGGATGCGGAGGTAGCGTCGCCGCCGATTACTGTCTCCTGGGGTATGCTGACGTGGATTGGTTTATTTCCGTCCACTAAAATAAAATCGGGCGGTTGGCCCATTTCGGCCACCGCCCGTTTCATAGCTAATAATGACGCCTGGAGGATATTGATCCTGTCTATCTCTCCGGGTGAAACAACGGCAACGCCAAAAGAGATGGCGCTCCGGCGTATCTCCGATTCCAGCGCCAGCCGTCTGGCAGAGGTCAGCTTCTTTGAGTCATCCACCCCTTCGGGGACATTACAGGGGTCGAGAATAACCGCCGCCGCTACAACAGGGCCGGCCAGTGGTCCTCTTCCGACCTCATCTACCCCGCAGAGCAGCGTAAAGCCCTCCCGGCGGCGCCCTTCATCATAGGATACGAGGTCGAGGGCCACGGCTCTTACGCGCTGACTACTTGCGAAGCTCCTTGAGGCGTGCAGCCTTACCGCGCAGTGCGCGCAGGTAATAGAGCTTCGCCCGGCGGACGCGGTTGTGGTTCACCAGCTCCACCTTCTCTATAAGGGGGCTGTGAATGGGGAAGATTCGCTCTACGCCTACGCCGAAGCTTATCTTACGTACGGTTATCGAGGAACGAACTCCGCCACGGCTCTGGCCGATCATTACGCCCTCGAAGATCTGCGTACGGACCTTCTCACCCTCTCGGATGCGGTAGTGGACTCGAACCTTGTCGCCTGAACGCATAGCGGGGGCGTCCATGCGCATCTGGTTCATTTCAATCCGCTCAATGGGATTCATCTTTATTCTCCTCTATAAACTCCAGCCCGCCTAAGCGGACCCGCTTTCGTGAAGCGGCTTTATATATACCTTTTTAAGTCTTATGTCTACAGCCACGTTGGCGAAAAATCATCCAAAGAGCCGATCCACCGATATGGAAGCGGCGGAACGCACCGAGAGATGGTTGTAATCCGTCGGCGTCCCGATAGGCTCTATCACCCAATCGCATTTTTCCACCACCTCCGGAGCAAGCCCGGATGCGGTGCCGAAGAGGAGCAGAAAAGGCCGCTCACTCTTCGCCAGATAATCGCGTGTGTCAGCGAAACTTTTAACCTCTACGCCGACATTGCGCGCGCTCGTCATGGCAACTATTGGCCGCTCTCCGTGGCGGGCTTCAACCTTCGCAATGACGTCATCGAGCGTGGGCGCAAAGGCCATGCACTCAAGCGCGAATTTTCTGTCCGCGTTGGCCTCTCCGCCGCGGCCGCCAATCCAGTGGCCCAGGAGACGCTCCATAAGCTCCATCTGCTTTGGCAGATTTGTCTGAACGAAGACGCCACCTAAACCGTAAGTTCTCGCGAGGCGGGAAAAATCATGCACATCAATCGCCGTTATCGCGCTGGTGATAACCTTACCCGCGCGGTCAACGGTTGGGTAATGCATCAACACCAGATAGCTGGACGCCTTCACTCTGGAGCCCCAATCTTCACAGCCGCAAGCTCCTCCGGCGTGAGGTCCGCGAACTCCAGCAGATCGGGCCTCGACTTTGCGGTCCGCTCTACGGAGCGAGTTCTACGCCACTTCTCAATCTCGGCGTGGTTGCCGGAAAGAAGGACTTCAGGCACTTCCATGCCCCGGAACTCGCGGGGCCTGGTGTAATGCGGATACTCAAGGAGCCCCGTGGAATGGCTCTCCTCCTCGGTGGAGGCGCTATCACCAAGGACGCCGGGGACAAAGCGCGCCGCCGCCTCCATGATAGCAAGCGTAGCGACCTCTCCGCCCATAAGGACAAAGTCTCCGATGGAGAGCTCATAATCTACGAAAGCGCGTATGCGTTCGTCAAAGCCCTCATAACGGCCGCATACGAATGTCAAAGATCGTTCCTCCGAGAGGGTGCGCGCCCTCTCATGGGAGAAGAGCTCACCCTGCGGAGTAAGGAGCACCACGCTGGTCTCGGGGTCCTCCGCCCTTACCGCCTCAATCGCGGCTACAACCGGGCCGGGCTTCATGACCATCCCGGCGCCGCCCCCGAAAGGGGTATCGTCCGTGGTCTTATGCCGCCCTTCGCCGAAGGCTCGTAAATCGGTGAAAGAGACCTCCACCAAAGCACCATCCAGTGCCTTTCCCATAAGCCCGGCCTTTAAGGGACTCTCAAAAAACTCCGGGAAGAGCGTTATCACGTTGAATTTCACGGACCAAGCCCTTCCGGCACCCGAACAGCCACCCGTTCGTTTTCAACATCAACCTCATCCACGAATTCACCGGTAACGGGAAGCAGCCACTCTTTTTCGCCGCTTTGGATGAAGAGCATGTCATAATCGCCCCAATTTTTTACGTCCCGCACAACGCCTATATTTTCGCCGCTTTCAGAATCCACCACCGCGCAACCCTCAAGGTCGCTGTAGTAGTATTCATCTTTTCCAAGCGGCGGCAGGTCCGCTCTTGGAACGTAAAGTGTTTCCCCGGTTAGCGACGCTACCTCATCTCTTTCAAGATACTTTGTAAAGGCAACCAGAATAACCTTGTCGCTCTTACGCCAACCCTCCAACTCAATCAGGCGCGGAGGGTCGCCGCCCAGAAAAAAACGCTCGTAGCCGTTAAGGCCACGAGGCAATCCGCCCATCGGATCAAGGCGGATCTCACCGCGCACTCCATGAGGGCGACCCAGCCTGCCAATGGCGACCAGCCGCTCTCCCGATGGCGTGCAAAGTTTCGAGGGCGGATTACTCCGCCGCCTCTTCCTTGTAGACACCCGCCTTCTTCAAAAGGCTCTGGACCGTCGCGGTGGGGGTGGCGCCGTTGCCGAGCCAGTGCTTCACGCGATCATTTTTTATATTTATCGTCGCGGGGTCGGTAAGCGGGTTGTAGGTCCCCAGAATTTCGAGGAAGCGCCCGTCGCGCGGCGCCTCTGCCTGGGCAGCGACGACACGGTAGAAGGGGCGTTTCTTCGCGCCATGACGGGCGAGACGAATCTTTACTGCCATTTTACCTTGTCTCCTCTAGACGTCCATCCTGAGAAGGCGC
>PKTU01000164.1 GCA_002869005.1 Deltaproteobacteria bacterium | reverse complement strand
GAGGTCCATAAATGTGGTGAAGGATATGCCGCGGTCTTCGGCCCATTTACCTACGATAACCGGATCAATATTTATGAGCGCCGCGACATAGTCCTGTTTGTCGCCGAATATGACCGCCTCCTTTATGTAGGGGCTGAATTTCAGCTTGTTCTCAAGGAACATCGGGCTGAACATCTCTTCCTTGTTGTTGTGCATGACGTCGGAGAGGCGGTCGATGACTATCAGATGCCCGTTTTCATCCATGTATCCCGCGTCGCCGGAGTGGAGCCATCCATCGGTAACCAGCGCCTCTGTAGCTTCCGGCATCTTGTAATACCCGGCGCATACCGAGGGCGATTTGGACATAATTTCGCCCTCTTCGGAGATTTTGCATTCGGTGCCGGGTAGGGGCAAGCCGACCGTGTCGGGCTTTACGTCACCATCGCGGTGAACGTACGCAATGCCCGTAATCTCGGTCTGTCCGTAAATCTGCTTAAGGTTGACGCCGATCGCCTGGTAGAAGGTGAAAAGCTCCGGTCCCAGCGCCGCGCCGCCCGTATATGCCCTCCTGAGCCTAAGGAGGCCAAGCTGGTTGATGAGCGGGTTCAGGAGAAGCCACTGGCCGAGTTTGGAGATTACCGCTAGCGAGAGCGGCATTTTATCGCCGGACATCTTGTAACGCGCAGCCTCTTCGCCCTTGGCGATGAAGTATTTATAGCAGGCGCGGTTAAAGGCGTAGGATTCATCTATCTTAAGCCAGATATTTGAGCGGATTGTTTCGTAGATGCGTGGGGCGCCGAAGATGAAGTGGGGCCCGATCTCTTTTAGGTCCGACATCATCGTTTCGACGGATTCAGGGAAGTTGATTGTGATACCGGTGGCTAGCGCGACGCCGAAGGAGTTCATCTGCTCGCCTATCCAGGCAAAGGGCAGGAATGAGACGTATTCGTCCGATTCCTTCAGGGGGTCGACCTCTGTTAACGCGATGCCCATGTTTATATAGTTGGTGTGGGTCATCACCGCACCCTTTGGAAGGCCGGTTGTTCCAGAGGTTAGGCAGAGGTGGCAGCCGTCACTGGCGTTGCCGCTGTCAATCAACTCGTCAAGGTGCGCTGCGCCGCCATCGGCGAGCTTTTTATCACCCATCTCGTAGAGCTGGGTGATATCCATGAACCAGGGGTCGGAGAAATAGCTGCGCATTCCGCGCGGGTCCTCGAAGATGACCTTTCTGACGCCGGGGATCTTCTCTCTCACCTCAATCAGCTTGTCCACCTGCTCCTGATCGTCGCAAAAGACTACCGTTGCCTCCATGTAGTTTAGAATATCTGCGATCTCGTGGGGGAGGCTCGTCTGGTAGATGCCCGCGCTCATGCCACCGACTGCGTGGGTGCCGATGGAGATAAAGAGCATTTCGGGGATGTTGTCGGTTATCAGTACGACAATATCGCCCTTCCCAACACCTATCTCTTCAAGACCTAAAGCGGTTTTCTTTACGAAGTCATAATACTGCGAGTAGGTGAGGGAGCGCCAAATGCCGAAGTCCTTCTCCCGTAGCGCTACTTTATCGGGGCTCAACTTGGCTCGATGGCGCAGAAGTTGGGGGATTGTATATTTCAAATACTCTTTCTTGTCGCTCATTTATCTATTCTTCCCCTATGTAAGCTTCGATCACCCGCTCGTTCCTGGAGACCTCATCCGGTGTGCCGGAGCCGATCAACTCGCCGAAATCAAGTACGTAAATCTGGTCGGAGATGTCCATGACTACGCCCAGGTCATGCTCAACGAGGACCACCGTGGTGTTGCGCTCCTGCTTGATATCCATGATAAAGCGGACGATGTCTTCCTTCTCCTCGATATTCATACCAGCCATTGGCTCGTCAAGGAGCAACAGCTCAGGGCCAAGGGTGAGCGCGCGCGCGACCTCAACCCTTTTCTGGACGCCATAGCTGAGGTTGCCGACCAGCTGCTTCCGGTATGGCTCAAGCTCCATGAAATCAATGATATCTTCCACGTACGCTCTGTTCTCGGCCTCTATTCTCGATGTTTTGGGGGTGTAGAAGAAGGCGGAGAGAAAGGAGTAGTCAAGATGTTTATGGCGCGCCAAGAGGAGGTTGTCCAGAACGGAGAGACCCCTGAAGAGCTCCAGATTCTGGAAAGCCCTTGCTATCCCCAATATCGAAATCTCATGGGGCGAGGAGTGGGTCAGCCGGTTTTCTCCGTAATGAATCTCCCCCGAAGTGGGGTGGTAGAAGCCGGAAACGCAGTTGAGCATGCTGGTTTTACCAGCTCCATTCGGGCCGATTATCGATGTAATCAACCCCGGCTCAATTGTCATGTCTACGTTTGTCAAGGCGTTAAGGCCACCGAAGGTGAGCGTTACGTCGCTTACTGTCAGTTTGTTCATGTGATCCGGTATCAATCCACTATAGCGAGTTCAATAAAATGCCCCCGAAGTTAGAGCTCTTATTTTTAGCCTTCGGAGTGCGGACACAACATTTAGCCCAACCCGTTTGATAGTCTTAAGCGCCCCCTTAAGACAACGATACCGATAGCGGCTAATGGATTCTTCCCATTTGGCCTCCGAATTAACGGGGTACCCCCGTTCGGAGGGGTGCGCCGGCTACCGGTCACTTGGTTGGTAAAAACACTAATACGTTTTCTAACATTGTTTGAAATTCAAGGTCAATCCAAATTTCCTCTTTTTACTTAACCTTGACGGAAATTATTTTTTTGGCGAAAAACAGACGCGAAGTCAGCCTTAAGTGGTTGTAAGAATAGGTGAAATAGTGTTGTGTTGAGGGCTGCGGGTTTGTTTTGGAGGGTCAAAAAAGGCTCGGAGAAGGTATTTTTTTTGTTGAAAAAGTTCCCGCTCGCGTCAGCCACACCCAAAATGTGTTTGATGAAATCAAAACTTCAACCATCGAATTCAGGGCAGAAAATCTTATACCGCAAGGAATATCCGGGAAAAAGTTTAGCTCATGGCATAACGTAAACGGAAACGTCAGTTGATTTATAAATACCGTTTGTTTTTGAGGCTCAGCTCTCTTTGGGGTTCTGGCCGGAAGGATTTAGAATAAATCTCGCGTGAACTGGCATTGGATCATTTCAAAATTCAGAGACGTACTCCTAACGTTTGCCACACCTTCCCGTCTCCGGATTTTTCAGCTGCGCAGGGCTTATCCTTGACAAAGAGGTGATAAGCGTACATCCTTTCGCACTTAGCGTTTTTTCTGGATTTCATATTACAGGGAAGTACTTTCCATCGAAGAGAGAGTGGAACCGGCGATGTCAAAGAAGGGGAAAATTGAAATCGACAGGGATAAGTGCAAGTCATGCGGTTACTGCGTTGAGCACTGCCCCCAATCCATCTTGAAAATCTCTGAAAACTATAATGACAAGGGTTATTTCTACGCAGTGCAGGTGGGAGAAGAGTGTACAGGTTGCTCTATCTGCGCCGTGGTCTGTCCCGAAGCGATAATAGAGGTGTGGCGTGGCTGATAAGGTATTGATGCGCGGCAATAACGCCATGGCGGAGGCTGCCGTCAGGGCGGGGTGCCGCTATTATTTTGGTTATCCCATCACCCCACAGAACGATGTTCCCGAATACTTGTCGGGCCGCATGGTCGAGGTCGGGGGAACATTTATTCAGGCGGAGTCGGAAATCGCCTCCATATATATGGTCCTCGGCGCCTCGGCAGCCGGTGGCAGGGTGATGACGAGCTCTTCGAGCCCCGGCATAAGCCTCAAGCAAGAGGGGATGAGCTTTCTGGCTGGGCATGAGTTGCCTGCCGTAATCGCAAATGTGGTGCGTGGCGGTCCGGGGCTCGGCAATATCGCCGGCAGCCAGTCGGATTATTTTCAGATGACCCGCGGCGGCGGACATGGCGACTATAGAATGATAGTGCTCGCGCCGGGTAATGTTCAGGAGATGGCGGATCTCACCTACCTTGCCTTTGATCTGGCGGATAAGTATCGCACCCAGTCGATAATACTCGCGGACGGAATGATGGGTAACACTATGGAGCCTGTCATCCTCCCTGAGATGCGAGAGCTGGACTCTCTGCCGGAGAAGGATTACGTCGTTGACGGGATGAGGGGCAAGCGCCCCAGCCGCGCGCGGCTCTCCCTCATACTGGAGCCGAAGGAGCTTGAGGACCATAACTGGAAGCTACAGCGAAAGTACAAGCTAATTCAGGAAAATGAAGTGCGCTTCGAGGAGTATGAACTTGAAGACGCCGAGATGGTGATCGTCGCCTTCGGGACTGCGGCTCGAATTGCAAAGGGCGCGATTCGCCGTGCCCGCTCAGAAGGTCTCAAGGTCGGAATGATCCGCCCGATAACCCTTTGGCCTTTTCCCTCGGATGTGGTCAGGCAGCTTGCCGACCGTGTCAAAGAGTTTCTCGTCTTCGAGCTTAACGCGGGGCAGATGATTGAGGACGTCAAGCTGTCCCTCGAAGGTACGGCAAACGTCAGCTTTTACGGCCGCCCCGGCGGATCAATACCGACGCCGAGGGATCTGGCGAAGGTAATCATCAACCGTTACAGCCAAAAGTTCAGGTTAATATAGGGGTCTGAGATGAAGAAGGTATACACAAGGCCAAAGTACCTCAAGCCCGTGGCTAACCACTACTGCCCAGGATGCGGGCATTCAATTGTTCATCGCTTGGTTGCCGAAGTCTTCGAGGAGATGGATATCGGTGAGCGCGCCATTGGCGTCGCGCCGGCGGGTTGCGCGGTCCTCGCTTACAACTACTTTGATGTGGATTTTGTCGAGGGCGCGCATGGTCGCGGCTGCGCGATTGCCACCGGGCTTAAGCGCCGTGTGCCGGACGCCGTGGTCTTCAGCTATCAGGGCGATGGCGACTTGGCGGCTATCGGTACCGCTGAAACCATTCATGCCGCCGCCAGAGGCGAAAACATTACAATCGTCTTCGTTAATAACGGGATATATGGCATGACCGGCGGGCAGATGGCTCCTACCACCATCCTGGGGATGAAGGCAACAACTGCCCCCTTCGGGCGTGAAGCCAAGCGCGAGGGCTACAATCTGGACATAACCCACCTCGTCGCTGAGATTGAGGGCACCGCTTACGCGGCTCGCGGGCTAATTACCAGCCCCAAAGAGATAAGAAAGTCCAAGAAGTTGATTGCGGATGCCTTTCAGTGCCAGCTGGACAACCGCGGTCTATCCATCGTCGAGCTTGTGAGCCCTTGCCCCACCAACTGGGGTATGCAGCCGCTCGCTTCGGTCAAATGGATAGAGGAGACCTTCACCAAACATTACACGCCGGGTGTGCTCGTTGAGCGCCGCCCCGTCAGCGGTTGATAGGGGAATATAAAGATGGTTATCAAATCAATCTTTGCAGGTTTCGGCGGGCAGGGGGTCCTCTCAATGGGATATACCCTGGCGACTGCGGCGATGGTTGACGGTAAACATGTCACCTACCTTCCTACCTATGGCGCGGAGGTGCGCGGCGGCACGGCAAACTGCACGGTAGCTATTGGAAATGAAGAGATAGCCTCCCCGGTGGCCTCCGAGCCGGAGATTCTGGTGGTCTTGAACCAGCCCTCGGTTTTGAAGTTCATCAATAAGATGAGCCCCGGCGGAACACTCTTTGTCAACTCCTCCCTCGTAAACAAAATACCCGACCGGGAGGATATCGAAGTGGTCAAGGTGCCGGCGAACGAGCTCGCGATAGAGATAAACTCTCCACGCTCGGTAAATGTGATAATGCTTGGCGCGCTGGTTGCCAAGAAAGGCCTCGTCTCCCCTGAATCAATGCGTACGGCAATTGAGATGTTCTTTGAGAAGAAAGCGAAAATCATCCCCATAAACCTTGAAGCCTTCCAGAAGGGCTATGATTTTATAAAGGGAGAGGAGCCCGCATAATGGTGATCACACAGCTCTCGATAAGCCTCGACGATACCCCCGGAAAGACCTGCGCACTCTCTGAGCTCCTCGGTGATGAGGGTATCAATATCCGTGCCCTCTCCGCCGTTATGCATGGAGAGGATAACATGGTGCACATCGTCCCGGACCAACCTAAAAAGGCTCAAGATCTCCTCGTCTCAAATGGTTACGAGGTAATTACCTCAGAGGTTATAGCAGTCGAAACTCCCGACCACCCCGGCGGCATTACAGCCGTTATGAGACCTCTGGCACGCGCTGGAATACGCATAAGGTTCTTTTACCCGATGATTGGCCGCATTCTGGACAACGCAGTGATGATCCTTGGTGTCGACAACCTTGATGCCGCCATCGACGCCTTAAAAAAAGAATACATAAACATATTGGAAGCGCGGCCCGGGCTTGGCATAGAGCAATAAACCGGCAAAATTTAGCTCCGAGACTCCCCGCCTTAAGCGGGGGGTTTTTCTTTGAGGCAGCGGATGACTAAAAGAGAACCATCACTGCCGGCGCTGCTTGCTCTGGTAGTGGCGGCCCGCACGGTGCTCAATACGGCGAGGCGTTTTCCGTATACCTTCGCCCCTGCCCTGGCGCGAGCCTTCGGGGTTGAAGTTTCGGCCATAGCCATTATGCTGGGAGCGGTGCAGGGGGTGTCCCTCCTATCTCCTTTATTCGGTTCTCTGGGAGACCGCTTCGGCTACCGCAAGATGATGGTCACAGGGCTCACTTTGCTCTTCCCTCTTACGCTTCTCGCCTTTTCTTTACCCTTTTATATGCTCTTTATCCTTGCGGTCACAGCCTCTGTGGGCAAAGCACTCTTTGACCCTTCTATACAGGCATATATCGGGCACCGGCTTCCCCCCGAGCGTCACGGCCTGGGCATGGGTATCATTGAACTTGCGTGGTCCGCCGCGACTTTTCTCGGTGTGCCCGTAATCGGGTACCTAATGGAATGGTGGGATTATCGCGCCCCATTTGTCGCGTTAGGGGTCGCCGGGCTCATCTTTGCTCTCCTGCTTCACGGGCGCATGCCAGTCGTCAATGAAGAGAAGGAGGATATCGAACGTCCATCCTTGGGAAGCATCTTGACCTTGATAGCCGGAAACCCCGCCACCAAGTGGGCTCTCGGGGTAGGCTTTTTCATATCGATGGCTAACGACGGGCTATTCGTCGTGTATGGCGGGTACCTGGAGGATAACTTTGGACTGGGTTTAAGCGCCCTTGGGCTTGCCACTATAGCAATCGGGGCTTCGGAGGCCGCCGGTGAAGGGGCAACCGCGCTTTTTGCCGACAAGATAGGCTTGAGAAGAGCCTTGGGGTTAGGGTGCTTCTCCTCAGCCGCGGCATATTTTCTGCTGCCTTTTTTATCCTCCTCGCTCTACGCATCGCTCTTTGGCCTTGCGTTTATCTTCCTAACCTTCGAGTTCTCCGTCGTGGTCTCGTTTTCGCTTTTTATCGGTTTGCTGCCACGGGCTAGAGGCACCTTTATAGCTTCATATATTGCAGCAATGGGGTTAGGAAGG
>PKTU01000037.1 GCA_002869005.1 Deltaproteobacteria bacterium | reverse complement strand
CGGTAGTTGCCGCGGGATTGGCGCTTAGAAGGACGGATGAACGATGATCCGCATAAACCTTCTCCCGGTACGCGCCGCAAGGCGCAAGGAAAACCTCCGAAAGCACACTCTTTTTGTCATCGCCTATCTGGTTTGCGTAATGGCCCTAATAGCGAGCGTTCACCTCTCGCTTCAGGCCGCATCGCGCAATGCGAAGACCCGCATAGCGGGGCTGGAAAAGCAGATAGCCGAGGTGGATAAAAAGATAAAGGATGTCCAGGATTACAAGAAAATGTTCGCGGACCTTGTGGAGAAGATTGAAATAATCTCCTCACTTGAGGCGAAGCAGAAGGGCCCGGCGCGGCTCCTTTATAACTTCGCCCGGCTCGTGCCTGAAAAAATATGGATCGAAAGCATGGTCTTCGAGGGCAACAAGTTAAAGCTCAAGGGACTTGCATTTGACAACAGGACTTTGGCGCTCTTTATGAGCGGTCTTGAGGCGAGCGAAAGCTTTGAAAAAGTACGCCTCGAAGTCTCCGAGAAGGTCGAGCGGTCCGAGGTGGTGATGAAGTCTTTCAGGCTTGAGACCAATGTCGTTAACCCGAACCCCCCTAAAGCTGATCAGGGGAATGGGAAGGCGGGTTAAGCCATGTCTAAACTTACAGAAGGCTACCTTCGGCTAGCTCCCTTAAAGAAAGCCCTGATTTGGGCTGTGGTCGGAATTCTGATCGGCGCCATCTACTGGGGCACGGCATTTCGCTCAAGCATCAACGAGATAAATGCGCTTGAGAGGAAATACACCCAACTTGATGCTTCCTTGAGGGAGAAACAGGCGATCGCGGCAAACCTCCCGATAGTTAAAGAGGCTGTTGCAAAGCTTGACTACCACCTTGAGCAGGTCAAGAAAAAGCTCCCCCTTTCGGAAGAGATACCCGCGCTTTTAAAGAGCGTCTCCGACAATGGCACCGAGTCGGGGCTCGAAGCCGTCCTCTTCAGGCCGGGTAAACTGAAACCGGTTCCCCCCAAATATTTTTATGCAGAGGTGCCTTTTACAATGAATTACCAGGGGCACTACCACGACCTCGGCACTTTCCTTGAGAGGATAAGCCGTCTGCCGCGTATCGTCAGCATAGATAAGATTGACGCGACGACTGAAACTTATATGGGAAGCGATGAACCGTTATTGAAGCTCAACATTGAGGCGCGGACCTTCAGGTTCCTGCCCCCTGAAGAGCGCCCGGTGGAAGAAAAAAAGGGCGCTAATAGGCGGAATAGATGATGAGCGCAATTAAATCAGGGACTAAATCAATGTCCGCTTTTAAAGGCCGCGTGGCAAGCGCGCTCCTGTTGTGCGCAGTTCCCTTCATGCTAACCGCGTGCTGGGATAAGACAACTGTAGCGGCCAAACCTGATATGGCAGCCGCCAAGCCGACTGGACCCTCTCTAAACTCCATGCTGGAAGGTGTAATCCCTTCAGAAAACGAGTCTAAAGAGATTTTTTCATATAATTCCAATAGCTTGCGCGATCCATTCATGCCCTTTGTCAAGATAGAGCCGAAGAAAAACGAAGAGACAAAGAAGGCCAAGACAGTCTTCAAGCCAAAAACCCCGCTACAGCGCTTCGCCTTGGAAGAGTTGGCCTTCGTCGGAGTTATGTGGGGAGGTGGGGAGAAGGCTATGGCGCTGATTCAGGACCCCAAGGATAAGGGGTACCGTGTCGGCGTGGGAACCTTGATAGGCGATCGGGGCGGAAAGATAGTCAAGATTATGCCCGATGAGGTTGTGGTCCGTGAGTATGTCACCGACACGCTCGGTAATTCGTCGGTCAAAGATATTACATTAACGTTACACAAGGATGAGAACGAGGTGTCCCCATGACCGGAAGGCGATGGGAATCTAGAGAAATTGCCAAACACGCCTTTGCCTGGCTGGCTGTTGCAGTCCTTGCCGTAGGTTGCGCCACTCCCGGCGACACGACCTCGGGCGCGGCTCCTGTACCAAATACAGCTGAGGCCGCAGTGTCCACACCCGCCAGTGCCGCCGTGGTTGTTAATTCCATGAGCATAGAAGGCGGTGAAGAGGATGTGCGGATACATTTCGGCGCGACTGGCTTTGTAAAGCATGAGCTCGTAGCTTCCCGCGATAGCATGAGCGTCGTGGTTAAGCTGGATGATGCACGCTTTGAGGGCCTGTCCAAAACCACAGAGGTCGGGGACGGCACAATTTCTTCCATAGCTTTAAGCGACGAGGGTGAAGTTTCCGTGGCCCTCTCCGCTCATGCCGACTCCATGCTCATCTCAGGTGAAGCAGGTTTTACCCTCGTCATCGCTCCTTTTGAGCGTGCTGCCCAAAGCGCCGCAGCCCAGCCAGCTAAAGCGGCGGTTGCCAATAGCTCAAAAGTGCGTGTAGGAAGCGGCGAAGTTGACTTCACCGTAGGCGTAGCGCCGACCGGGCTGAGTGGGTTTGTATTGAGCGACGGCGTAAGGCTTGTCATCGATGTTGAAGGGGTGGCGCTATCCGGTGGCGATATCTTTAAGGAATATCCGGAGGGGGCGATAAAGCGCGTAATCGTCAGAGAGAGCGACGACAAGGTGCGCGCAGTTCTCGAAGCGCGCGACAGCGAATTCATTAAAAACTACACGTTGTCCAAAACAGATACTGGTTTCAAGGTGCTCTTCGGGTCCAGCGAGGAGACTGTCTCGGTAGCTGTAGCGGCGCCATCCGCGCCTGAAGCTGCACCCGTGGTTGTTGCCCAGACAATGGATGAGGCATCAACGCCCGTCGCGGCGGAGCCGAATGATGGTTCCACCGGTGGTGGCGAAATAACGGACTTCGGCTTCCATCAGGATAAAGACAAAAGCTACGTCGACCTGCTCTTCTCCAAAATGGCGGCGTACAACGTAGCGGAGGCTTCCGGAAACCGTGTAGTTATAGACATGCTAAATACCCGCCTGCCCTCAAGGTTCCAGCGGGCGCTTGATACTTCCGCTTTTGCGGGCAACATAAAGCTTATTGCGGCTTATCAGCGTAAAGGCGATACGCGTGTCGTGGTGGACCTCTCTCAGCCGACTCCCTTCACTGTCCTCAAGGTGGATAGCGGCCTCTCCCTGGCCTTCGATGGAGGCTCCGGAGCAGAGATGGTCACTTCTTCGACGACCTCCGACAAAATAGTGCTCGTCGGCGGCTCTGGCGAGCCTATGTCAAAGACTGAGACGATGGGCTCTCAGGCGACCGGCTACAAAGGCACCCGCATCTCCATGGATTTCGTCAATGCTGATATCCGAAACGTCCTCCGCCTTATCGGGGAGGTTTCCGGTCTTAATATAGTGACCGGCAGCGAAGTTACCGGCACCGTAACAATCAGACTTGTCGACGTTCCTTGGGATCAGGCCCTTGAGGTAATACTCAAAGCGAAGGGCTTGGGCAAGGAAATCGAGGGCAATATAATGCGCGTCGTCTCCGCCGAGAGGCTTGACGCGGAATATCAGCAGGTCCTGGAGAAACAAAAAGCAGCTGAAGAGGCCGCCAAAGCCGCAGAGCCGCTATCAAGCGAAATTTTTCCCGTCAACTATGCAGAAGCCGGTGAGGTGCTGGACAAAATTACGGCACTGCTCTCTGAGCGCGGCTCCGCTTCCGTCGATGAGCGGACCAATACTATCATCGTAAGGGACGTCGAGGAAAAAATTGAGTTGGCGAGGGAGCTTGTCGCCAGGCTCGACACCCCGACTCCCCAGGTTCTCATTGAGGCCCGTATTGTCGAGGTCTCCTCAAACTACAATGAAGATCTGGGCATACAGTGGGGCGGACAGTATACCGCTGATGCTTCCCACGGAAATTCAACCGGTTACGGCTTTCCGAACTCAATAGGCATACAGGGTTCCACCGGTGCAGGCAACTATCTGGTCAACCTGCCGGCGGCAGCCGCCGTAGCCGGTAGCCCCGGCGCGGCCCTCGCTATAAACATGGGTCACATAAACGACATCTTGAGCCTGGACCTGCGCCTCTCGGCGTTGGAGACCTCCGGTAAGGGTAGAGTCGTCTCCTCCCCGAGAGTCACGACCCTTGACAACAAAGCTGCCGAGATCAGTCAGGGTACGGAGATACCTTTTACGACGATCTCCGAGGACGAAACCGCAATCGAGTCAATCGATTACCTTCTGGCTCTTAAGGTTACTCCGCACGTGACTTCCGACAGCTCCATTATGCTCAAAATCGAGATCAAGAAGGATGCGCCTTCAACGACCTATTTCGCAACGGATGGCACACCTGCTAAGGAGACCCGCACAGCCAATACAGAGGTGTTGGTACGTGATGGAGAGACAGCTGTTATCGGTGGAATTATAACTGACTCCACAAGTGAATCGACTTCCGGAGTGCCCTGGTTCCACAAGCTGCCCTTTGTCGGTTGGCTCTTTAAGTCGCAGACGAGCAGGGTGGAGAAGACTGAGCTCATCATCTTCCTTACACCCAGGATCGTTCAGCTCGACCAGACGACTGACCTTTAAAGGGTGTTGAAGTTTCACTCAGCCGGGGAGTCACACGGCCCCAGGCTCGTAGTACTAGTGGAGAATATGCCTGCCGGCGTGCCTGTCGATGCGGAGGCCATCAACAAGGACCTCGCGAGAAGGCAGCAGGGTTACGGCCGCGGCGGCAGGATGGCGATTGAGGCTGACAAGGTTGAGTTCGTAGCAGGGGTGAGGTGGGGAAAGACCACCGGAGCGCCCGTTGCGATGACAATTGAGAACAGGGATTGGAAGAATTGGCGTGAAAAAATGAGCGCCGACCTTTCATGCGCCGGATCCGCCAAACCACTCACCGAGGTGAGGCCCGGGCATGCTGACTTTCCCGGGGCGCTTAAATACGACCATTTTGACGCCCGAAATATCCTTGAGCGGTCTTCAGCCAGAGAGACAGCCTCAAGGGTGGCGGCGGGTGCGCTCGCTAAGGCGCTTTTATCGTTCTTTGAAATCAAAATAGGTTCTTTTGTTACCTCGGTTGGCGGCATCGCCTATGAGTGGAGCGAAGAGGATTTATCCGGATTGGCCGCGGTTGCCGAAGTTTCACCGCTTAGGATGGCCGACAAGGCGGCTGAAACAAAGGCAATGGTTTTGGTCGACGAAGCCAAAGCCAAAGGCGACACTCTCGGAGGGGCTTTTATCTGCTTCGCCCTTGGCCTTCCCGTAGGTCTCGGTAGCCACGTAAGCTGGGAGCGGCGTTTGGATGGCAAGTTGGGACAATCCCTTTTGTCAATTCCAGCCATAAAGGGGGTTGAATTCGGCATTGGTTTTCAATGTGCGGAGCGGCCCGGCTCAATGGTGCATGATGAGATTGTGCCGGGAGGCCCTGCGGATGCCAGGCGCGGCGGTGTAAGGCGTCTGTCAAACCGCGCAGGAGGTCTTGAAGGCGGGATGACCAACGGTGAGGCGCTTTGGGCCAGATGTGCAATGAAGCCGATACCAACTCTCATGTCGCCGCTTAAGACTGTCGATATGATAAGTGGAGAGGAGGTTCTCGCCTCCAAAGAGCGTAGCGACGTGCTGGCTGTTCCCGCTGCCGCGGTAGTTGGCGAGGCTATGATGGCGCTTACTTTAGCTGAAGTCTTTTGCGATAAGTTCGGTGGAGATTCTTTGACCGAGCTTGAGCGAAATCTGGATGGCTATCTCGCCGGGTTGGAGCGCCGTTGGAAGAGTTGATTTTACTCACGGGTTTCATGGGCGCGGGCAAGAGCGCCGTGGCGCGTGAGGTAGCAAAAAAGCTCTCCTGGAAGGTTGTCGACCTTGACGAATTGATTGAGGCGCGTGAGGGGAGAAAGATTTCCACGATCTTTGAAAGCCAGGGAGAAGATTTTTTCAGGGACCGCGAACATGAAGCCCTGAAAGCAGCGCTCAAGATGACCGGCGTTGTCATTGCATGTGGCGGTGGGGTGCTCCTGAGGCGTGAAAACAGGGCGCTTCTCAAGGGGTTTGCCCTCTTTAACCTTAACGCCTCCTTCGACGAGCTTTACAGGCGAGTTTGCGGTACCGGAGAGGTGAGGCCGCTGGCGAGGTGCGACAGGACGGAGCTCAAAGGCCTTTACGAGAGCCGGGAACGTCTTTACAGAGCGGTTGCTAACCAGATTGAGACTGAGGGCCGCTCACCGAAGGAGGTCGCGGTGGAGATTGTCGAACGCTTTGGCGCGAGAGGCGAGGCCGGTTAAGTGAGAACCATACGCATCCCGCTCTCTGAACGCTCCTATGAAATATTCATAGGGATGGGGCTGCTTGAGGCGCCCGGTGAGCTAAGGGGTTTCAGCTCGGATGTAAGTGGGCGCCGTGCGCTCATCGTGAGCGACGAGACGGTATATGCGCTGCACGGCGAAAGGGTCTCCGGCGTTCTCAGAGAAGTTGGCTGTGAAGTTCAGGGCGCCTCACTATTTGAGGCCGGGGAGCCTTCCAAAAAGGTCTCTGTTTTGGAGGGCATTTGGGACGACATGGTTCGCGCGCCGCTGGATAGAAGGAGCCTTGTCGTAGCCCTAGGTGGTGGAGTTGTTGGAGATATGGCGGGATTCGCCGCCGCAACTTTTATGCGGGGCATTGATTTTATACAAATCCCGACGACTCTCCTCGCGATGGTGGACTCTAGCGTAGGTGGGAAAACAGGCGTTGACCACCCGCTGGGAAAGAACCTGATAGGTGCATTTCACCAGCCTAGAGCAGTAGTAATAGATTTGAATTTTCTCGGCACCCTCCCCGAGAGGGAGATTTTAAGCGGCTTTGCAGAGGTTATTAAGGCCGCAGTTCTTGCCGATGAAGAGCTCTTTTATATCTTGGAGAGAGAGGGGCCAGGGTTGATTGGAAACCCGGCGCTCATTGAAGAGGCTGTGAGCAGAGCGGTAGCTGTCAAAGCGATGGTTGTCGCGGAAGATGAGCTCGAAGGTGGAAAGCGCGCCCTTTTGAACCTTGGGCATACCTATGGGCACGCAGTCGAGGCTGTGGCAGGTTATGGCGCTTACACGCATGGCGAAGCGGTTGCCATGGGGCTTGATTTTGCAGTTGCCTTGTCCCGTGCCAAGGGCCTCATTGACGAGCTCAGCGCCTCCAGAATTGAAAATCTCCTTCGCAGTTGGGGGTATAAAAAAGCGCCGGAGGGGCTTTCGGCTGAAGATATAAAGGCAGCCATGAAACATGACAAGAAATCCTCAGGGGGCAGCGTAAAGTGGGTGCTGCCGCTGAAAATCGGGGAGGCCCGCTGGGGCCTTGAAGTTGAAGAAGAGATAATTGATGCCCAACTGTAGGGCAAAGATAAAAAATTCGAGAGCGGTTGGCGATTAAGCCGAAGATAGCTTGAGGAGCGAGGAACCATGTCACTTCGTCGCGCGGTAATAACTGTAACTACTTTAGTCCTGGCTCTGTCCACCTTCGGTTGCGGGGTGACTGAAGACTTTGAAGGCGGTGCGGCCCTTTCGGTGGATGCCAACGATGCAGTAGCCACCGCGACTGCGGAATACGATACCGAAAATGGTACCGTTGAATTGTCTCTTGAAGACCCCGGTCTCGTATTCACCCTTATCAACGACAACATGCTTGGCGCGGGTGAAGAGGGGGTGGATATCTGG
>PKTU01000051.1 GCA_002869005.1 Deltaproteobacteria bacterium | reverse complement strand
TCAGATAGGCTATCAAACATACGTGGCCCCTGGGCGCACCCGCACCCCGAGCGGCCCCCCGAATCCGCGGAAAACGCAGACTATAAGAGAGGGTTTCTATTCTGTCAAGGAGAAACGGAGACCGCGGCGAAACGATTCCCGGCGACAACGGAAGTGCGGCTGTCGAGAATATACGCCGTCGAAGAATCCTCTTCCGTAGCCACAACTACAAGGGTAGCGCTCGGCTTTTTCGCGTCCACCAGAATACCCTCGGCGCTGTGGTCGGGGTCGAAAGGGACCTCCAGGATCATGCCGGACTCAACGCCTTGCGCCGCGCCCTTATCCATGAAAATGGTGTCATGGGCGCCATAGAGGAGTTTGTTCTCGTCGCCGGCCAGCACAACGCCCTCGAGACCTTCGCCAGCCTTTTTGGGAACTACTATATTGACGGGTTCGCGATAAGCCATAACGCCGCTGCCGGGGACCACTACATCATTCACACTGAAAATAACAGCGCGCGCGGAAGAGTCGACTACCTCCAGAATCTCTGCGTGAGCGAGAATTTTGACGTGACGCCCAGATACAGTCTCCATAAGGCCGGGGTGCATCACAACCCTGTCGTCATTGAATATTGTTACGAGGTCTCCCGGAGCCATGGCATCGGGTGCCGCCAAGTCGAAGAAAACCTCTTCGCGAAGCGCCGTCATCACCTTATCTCCCGAGGAACGGACATCTGCCAGCCTCTCCACCGGCGCGGGGCTAATGTAGTCCTCGACACCCCTGCCAAGGAGGACTATGGCGTTTTCATTCATCCCGCCATCGTCAGCTGAGCCCCCATTAATAGAGGCGGAGTCGTCCATCATCGCTTCAGGCTCTCCCTTCACCTCGGGGTATAGCTTCGCATAAGGAAGGCGTACCTCCATACCTTCATCCGAGGGGCGCGCCATCAACTCTGTGGAGATCAGATCGCCGGGATAAATCCAGTGGGGGTTGTGTATATGCGGGTTGTTGGCCCAAAGCTTGGGCCACTCAAGGGGCTGATTCCAGAAGGTGCCTGAAAGGTCCCAGAGAGTGTCTCCCTTGACGACTTCGTGTACCTCTGCAGCGCAAAAAGGCGCAGCAGCGAAGGTAGCGAGACAGCAGGTTATAATTAGCGACTTTTTCACGACGACCTCCTTCCCCTAGGGGGATTGGAGCATACGCTCGGCTATCTTCGACGCCTCGGTATCCGGGTAGCGCTCAACCACCCTCATAAGCTGCGCCTTATAATTTTCATTTTCGCCGAGCTCTTTAAAACAAAACGCGACCTTTAAAGAAGCCATTGGCGCCCTGCCCATTTCCGGGTAACGCTCCAAAAGCTTCTGGAACTCTATAGATGCCTGCCTATATTCACCCTGGGAGAAATAGCTTTCCCCGATGAAAAAACTGGCGTCATCAGCGCTAGGGTGGTTCGGGTAGCTCATGACGAACTCCTCGAAATCGAGGATCGCTCTGGCGTACCGCCCCTCCTCATACTCTTTATAGGCCAACGTGAATAGGCCCTGGCCGGGAAGCGGCTCGACTTCAGCCTCGACAGGAGGTCTCAAAACTACCTGCTTTAGCTCCGGCATCTCCTCAACGGCGGCAACGGGAGGGGCTCCCCGCGCAACCTTAACCACTTCCTTATCGGAAGCAATGGGCTCAGCCTTCACTTGCTTTTTTTGGGCAGAGCCCTCTTCGCTCACCACCCCGCCTTCAGGCGGGGTGCGCGGCGAAAGGGACACCGGATCCACTTTCACAGCCGCATCGGCTACTTTTCGCGCAAGGAGATCTGTCTTTTCCCTAAGGAGAATAAGCTCCTTCGAAAGCTCGCCCAGCCTTAGCTCGGTCCTCGCCAAAGCCCTCTCCAGCGCATCGACTTTTTGCGCCGAAGGGTCTACTTTAGCCTCCTGGGAAGAGGTAGCGCAACCGGTCAAAAGAAACAAAGAGAGAGTGACCGGTATTGCAATTCGCAACATTATATGATCCCCACACTCCTCTCAGGATACTCCAGTATGCTATATTTTATCGGCAATACGATACCATTTCTACAGTTTCAGTCAAGAAAAGACGCTTATTGGTAATATTCAAATCAACGATATCTTGAGATAAACTTGTATTTCCTTTCAGTGTGTATTAATCAAATCAAATTGTTGTAAATTGATCTCTACCTTTTAACAACCACTATAAATTGTGATCATCGATGACTCAAAACGCTACATCTAACGCAAGCCGCCCGCCAAAAGAGATTTGGGTTCTATGTAAAGTGCCTCGCGAAGAGATCTTTTTCATGCGATACAACCTTGAAGCGTATGAGGGCGTAGGTATACCCACAACGCTGCCCGGAAGGGAGGGGCTTGTAAAAGTCATTACCACCGAGGAGCAGCGAAAAGAGCTTGAGGAGATATTGAACTCCTTTGCCGACGAAATCAGCCTGGAGATAATCGAATGGGGCTCCGATGGCTAGCGACCTTTGCTCCGCGGCATTGGAGGCGGCGGGGCTCCTCGCCGGAGGCGAAGGCGGGGACATATTCATTGAAGATACATTCAGGGAGAGGGTTCTCGTAGAGGACCAAAGAGTTTTATCGGCCGAGAGCTCATCAACCAAGGGCGCGACTGCGAGATTGCAAAGGGGCGGTGAGACACGTCATGCCTCCGCATCATCTCCTTCCGCCAAGGGGATAATAGCGCTTGCCCGCGACATCGCCGCACCAGGTATCCAGCCGCTTCACCTGACCGCCGACCTGACAAGCGCTTCAACCTCCGTCCTACTGCCGTTGGAGGAGGTCCCTCTAAAAGAGAAGGCGGAGCTCTGTCTTTTTGCCGAACGCGTCGCGAGAAAAAACAATCCTCTGATAAAGCAGGTCAAGGTCGCTCTTGGCACCAGGCGGCGGCGCACCATAATTTCAAACCCAAATGGAATATTTGTCGAGCAGTTGATAAGCGGCGCGAACTTATCCATCCTCGCCGTCGCCTCCGACGGCATAGTCACACAGACCGGCTACGAAGCACTCGGCGGAACCGGCGGCTGGGAGCTGATGGACCGCGACAAAATCGAGGCGCTCGCAGATATGGCGGCGCGCCGCGCGGCAAAACTGGTAGCGGCAAGGACGGCGCCGGGAGGGAAAATGGCCGTTGTCCTGGCTGCCGAGGCCGGAGGGACGATGGTGCATGAGGCGGTAGGGCACGGCCTTGAGGGCGATCTAGTCCTAGGCGGGCACTCCATCTATGAAGGGAAGCTGGGAAAGAGGGTCGCCTCGCCGCTTGTCTCCGTGATTGACGACCCCACCATCGCAAGGCTAAACGGGGCATACGCCTTTGACGACGAGGGCACCCCGGCAGCGCCCTCCCTTTTGATAGAGGACGGCATCCTAAAGCGGTTCTTAACCGACCGGAAAAGCGCTGGAATTATGGGGTTGCCCGAAACGGCAAGTGCCAGACGCGAGTCCTACCTCTCTCCGCCTATTCCCCGCATGTCCAACACCATTATAGCGCCGGGAGAAAGCCCACCGGCAGAGGTCCTGGCAGCGACCAGCCGCGGCCTCTATGTTACCAGGATGGGCGGCGGAGAGGTTAACACCCTAAGTGGCGAATTTGTATTCGAGGTCTCGGAGGGTTTTATCATTGAAGATGGTGAGGTCGGAGAGTTGGTTCGAGGCGCGACAATCGCAGGCAATGGCCCGGAAGCGCTCAACGCGATAGACATGGTGGGCGACGATCTGGGATACTCGCTGGGCACCTGCGGCAAAGATAATCAGGGGGTTCCGGTGGCGGACGGGCAACCCACAATTCGCATCTCGGAGCTCATCGTCGGAGGCAGGGTGGAACAATAAATGACCATCTCTGTGAGGGCTCTAATATCCGGGAAAGTACAAGGGGTATGGTATAGACAATCCACCCTTGAGAAAGCAAAAGCGCTGGGGCTTGCGGGCTGGGTCAGGAACCTCTCCGGCGGCAAAGTCGAAGTCCTCTTCGAGGGCGAGGACGAAGCGGTAGAAGCGGCGTTGAAGTGGTGCGAAGAGGGTCCGCCTTTATCTAAAGTATCCAAAGTTGAACGCTTCCATGAGGAACCCAAGGGCATTAAACCACCCTTTGAGATTTGGCAAACGATATGAAAAGCGCCTTTGTAATAGCCGCCCCGTCATCGGGCTCCGGTAAAACCACGGTAACCCTCTCCATTATGGCTGCGCTGCGAAAGAGGGGGATAAAGGTTCAACCCTTCAAGACGGGGCCTGATTACATCGATACAGCCCACCACGCTCTGGTGACAGGTATGAAGGGCGAAAATCTGGATACCTGGATGCTCCCGCGCCAAGTTAACGAGGATATCTTCTCAAGAGCGATGGGGAGCGCCGAGGTAGGTGTTGTCGAGGGCGTCATGGGACTCTACGACGGGGTAGACGGAAAACGCGACACTGGCTCAACCGCCTCACTCGCGGCGCTACTTGGGCTACCCGTGATTCTCGTTGTAGACGCGCGTTCAATGGCCCGTTCCGCCGCAGCCATCGTAAGCGGTTTCGTGAATTTCTCGAAGGAGCTGAATTTCGCCGGGGTCATCTGGAACAGAGTAGGAAGCCCGAATCACCTTAAAATACTTGACGAGGCACTTGCCTCGGCAAATCTCCCGCACTCCCTCGGAGCGTATGGAAGGCGTGACGATATAGCGATCCCCTCAAGGCATCTTGGTCTGGTTACCCCTGAGGACATGAACTTTGGTGACTCTTTTTTAACCGGCCTTTCAACCCTGGCGGAGGAATCGGTGGATATTGACAAGCTCCTTGCGTCCACCAACTTTATAGTAACGCCTAGAGAAAACAGAGAAAATCCGACCCCTCGCTTAAGGGTGGCGGTACCGAGAGATAGGGCATATTCATTTTACTATGAAGAAAACCTCCGGCAGATAGAAAGTCTCGGTGGAGAGCTCCTTTTCTTTGCCCCAACCGAAGGCGATGCTTTGCCCCCCGGGGTCGACGCCGTTTATCTGGGGGGCGGCTATCCAGAACTTCACGCGGAGAAGATCAGCGCGAACAAGGGCTTTATAGAGGGATTAAGAAACCTTCACCGAGGGGGGAAGCCAATTTATGGCGAGTGCGGCGGGTTTATGACTATGTGCGAGGAAGTAGAGGACCCGTCCGGCAGGCGTTGGCCCATGGCGGGCATATTTCCCACCCGCGCTAAAATGACGGAGCGTGGTTTCAGGCTGGGGTATAGGGAAGTCGATGGGAAGCCCGGCACCAAACTCGCCGGGATTACAGCCAGGGGCCATGAATTCCACTACAGTAAAATTGAAGCGATGCCAGAAGATGTCAAAAGAGTACTCAAGGTAAAAAATGCACGGGGAGAGGTTCTAGAAGAAGAGGGGTTCACTGTAGGGAGCGCCTCAGGCGGATATATACACCTCGCTTTCGGCTCAAATCCGGAGATCGCGAAGCGTCTCCTCGGTCTTGGCTGAGGCTTGTTACTTCCGTCTATATACAGCAGACCATGTTGCGGCCCCCCTGCTTAGCCATATACATAGCCTTATCCGCATTTTGAAGGACCGTTAACTTTGAATCTCCATCTTCGGGGAACGAGGAGATTCCAAAGCTTGCCGTTACCTTGATAAAGCACCCCTCCGCTACAAGAAAATCATGCTCCGCTACAACCCTTCTTAAATTGCCAGCGAGAACTTTGGCGCCATCCTTACCGGTATTTGGAAGAACAAGCACGAACTCATCACCGCCGTAACGCGCTGCAATATCACTTTTTCTTATATTTGCTTTTAATAAAAGGCCGACCTCCGTGATCATCCGTGAACCCACCAGATGACCGTGGCTATCATTCACCTTCTTGAAAAAATCCAAATCTATGAATATCAGGGAGAGCGGCGTTTTATATCTTAGGGCTCTTTCTATCTCATTGCCTATAAAGTCCAGCAGGTAGGACGCGTTGTAAAGACCGGTGAGCTCATCGACTATCACCATATGCTGTAAGCGGGAGTAGCTTCTGGCGCCGTCGATGGCGGCTGCGACCAGGCTAGCCACCGCGGAGAGGGTCTCCCTTGCAGTAATAGATAGGAATGGGGCGGGGTCGGGATTTGCAAGCTCTATAACTCCGACCAAGTGGTTCTTGTACTTTAAAGGTACTCCCAAGACGGAGCGGTCGCCTTCTAATATTACGAGGGAATATTCCTTATCGAAACGACTGTCTTTATAAACGTCCTCAACAAAAACAACCTCCCCATGCATCGCTATCCAGCCCGGCACCGAGCGGCCTTTTTTTACACGGTTGTGGAACAAGGCGTCAGCGCGGATTCCTGAGACTACTTCATAGCAGAGGTCGTCGGCGTCGATATCCAAAATCAAAATGGCTCTGTGGCTAACCGGAAAGAGCATTCCGAGTCTATGCATAACCAACTGGAGGATCTCTTTAAGGTCAAGGGTTGATGACAGCGCTTTCCCCACATCTATGAGGACTTCGAGCTCTCTATCCCTTGAAGGGCCAATATCACCGGTGGTCATTGTCATTCCCGGGCCCGCTCATTTTCACAACCCCTTTTTGAGATACTAACAACTTGCCCTTTATCTTTGGTTATTAGATACTGTGGCTGCCTTATGTATATAAGTTCAGCGCATTTGCGCCAACTTTACAAGGATTCTTTAAATGCGTATCGCCTGCCTTGACTGCGAAACAAATTATGAAATACCAGCCGACAAAATCGACCCCGCAGGCCAACTGGTCGAATGTTGCCGTTGCGGGCTGGTCTTCGGGGTCAAACCAAAAGAAACGCCCATAACGGTCACGGCCTCCAAACAACAAGAACGCACGGGGCTCGGCGCGCTCTTCTATATTCTGCTCCTCATATTGATAGCCCTGCTCGCCTACCTCTTCGTTGTCAAGCCCAACTACCTTAAGCTTATATCAGGCGAAGGCCTTAAGCGACTCTCCTCCGTCGCGACATCACAACCCGCACCCGCAATAGAGCCATCTAGCGCGGCGTTGGTCGAACGAGTTGACGGCAGCAAAATCCTCGTGGTCACCGGCTGGACCCAAACAGCAAACCTCAAAGAGGGCGATGAAGGCACAGTAACCCTCTACGCAGGTGATACCCCCGTGGGGACGACATCCTTCACTCCCGGGGTAACCGCTACAAGAGAGGAGCTAAAGGAGCTTCCCCTATCAAAACTTGAGGAAAAGCTCTCAGGCAAGCCGCTTGGCGCTTTTGGCGAGAAGACACCGTTCATGGCCCTTTTCAGCGCGCCGCCTGCCGGAGTCACCGGGCATATTGTCAAGTTCAAGGATTAACATTTTGAGGAGGCCTACCGCTCGGTCACGATGGACGCACCCGTAGCATCATCCATAGATCCTCTACCGCTAGGGATCATCCTCGTAATCCTGCTAATAATCTCCGCCTTTTTCTCCGGGTCGGAGACCGCCATGCTGGGCTTTGATTGGCTGCGTCTAAAATACCTCGAACGCAAAGGCGACAAGCGCGCAAAGGTCCTAAAGCAGCTACTCTCCCGCCGCGACATGCTCATCGGCACAATACTTGTCGGCAACAACATCGCGAATGTCGCGGCCTCCTCAATCGCCACAGAGCTGGCGATATCATTTTTCGGCAACCG
>PKTU01000171.1 GCA_002869005.1 Deltaproteobacteria bacterium | reverse complement strand
GCGGCTACGCTCTGGATGAGTTCCGCTTTGTTCATTTTCCCCTCCTGCTGGTTTGGAATAATTAAAAGATTACGTATTGACTGGTTTTCCCTTGGCTAAAAAATTTATCGTGAATCGAAGGCGGACACAAGCGCTATTCCTTGGTTATTTAAAAAAAAGGTTCTCTTTGGCGCAGGTGACCTCATGACATTACTTCTTCAACGAGCTCGGCGAGCTTTTTTATGCGCTCTGCCGTTCGTGCGCCATACCACGTAAGCCACTCTCCCGGAAAGAGGATTTTCGCCGCTAGGGGTATAATTCCGGCTAGTTCGTCGGCGTCCCCGGCGGTAAATGGATATGGCTCGGAGGGCAGAAGCAGCAGGGTGATTTCACCCGTTGGGAGCTCCTCCAAATAGAGCTCGGGGTATGCGCCGGAGAGCCCCCCCGCGATATTTCGTAGCCCAGCGCCCCTTATAACCGCGCCGCAGTAGGTATTGTCGGAGAAGCTCATCCAGGGGTCTCTCCAGATTGGACATAGTACGGGAAGCGGTTCTTTGTGCTCTTTTTCGGCAATATCGATTATTTCACGGGCGCTTTTTGCTGCAATTTCCTCCACCTTGAGGAGCCGCCCAAGCCTCATGAGTAATGATGCGACGGAGATGAGGGTGCGCGGCAGCGCGACGAATATTTTAATACCTTTGGCTCTTAATGCTTCGACGCCCTCTTTATAATTCTCCTCCGCATCGCATAGCACCAGGTCCGGGCCAAGAGCGATCACAGCCGCCGGGTCAAAGTCCTTCGGGCCGCCGATGGGTGGAAGCTTTTTGACCTCCTCCTCAGGGTAGATGCAAAAATCCGTGCGCCCCACGACGCGCTCCCCTAGCCCCAGGTCGAATAGGGTTTCGGTTATCGAGGGTACGAGGGAGATTATCCTCTTTGGGGGGTCGCCATCGGCGTCGATCATGCCGCCGAGGTCGTCAATAACCGGGATAGCGCCCTCTGAAAAGCCTAGCGCTTCTAGGGTTTCAATGGTTCTCTCCGCTACGCCGCTTCCGCGATTTTGACTCCCTGTGAGGAGGGTGTTTAGTGAGTTGAGATCATCTATGTCCTCGAGGGGAGGGAGGAGCGCCACCGACAACCCTGCCTCTTGCGCTCGCTCAAGGGTCATCTCAAGGGTGCGGGGGGAGGACCACTCAACCCCCTCGAAGATGGCGGGGCAAGGGGCTTTTAAAGAGAGCGCCGCGTAGCCGCCGTCGCCCGCGGGGATTATGGAGATATCGTTATCTGCTAGGGCTTCAAATAGGGCGGAAATCTCATCTGCGCCAAGGGTCGGGCAGTCCGCGCCTATAACCGCGACCCGCTCCATCCCCTCGGCAAACCCTTCGTCGACGGCGGCGCGAAGGCGCGCCCCGAGGCTTCCGGGGCATTGAGCCTTGACGGGGAAGGTGGTGCCGACCTCGCGGCTGAACTTTTCAGGCTCCGGGGAAACCCACCAGCGGACATAAAAGGGCGCCCCCTCAAAGTTTCTCTCGACGTCTACGAGCATTGCGCGGTACAGCTCGGTCGCCGCCCACTCTCCGATATCAAGCGCAAGGCGCGTCTTTACCTTGCCGGGAGCCGGGCACTTCGCGAAGATTGCGAGCAGGTCAGCCACTACTTGTTCTCCAGTGATTTTGCTTAGCCCAAGGGCCCATCCGTGATAATCTCCAACGGCATGACTGAGTTAAGGAAGCATTCACCCAAGTCTATCAAATCTTCGGGGCGGCGATGAGCGAAATTAAGGACGCGGCGAGGTCGGAGGAGAGTAATATAGCGCGTGCGGTGGGTGTGCTCTCCTCAGCGACGATGCTCTCACGCATCCTCGGTTTGCTGCGCGATGTAATCACCGCCGGACTCTTCGGGGCGGGCGGGGCGATGGACGCCTTCTTCGTCGCCTTCCGGCTACCGAACATGCTCCGCTCCCTTTTTGCCGAGGGGAGTCTGTCCGCGTCGTTCGTGCCTGTATACTCAGAGGTTTTGGAGAAGGAGGGAGAGGAAGCATCCCACCGTTTCGGGCGGATATGCTTCACGCTGCTTACGCTGGTCCTCGTCGTCGTTGTGCTCTTAGGGGTGCTTCTCGCGCCCTGGTTTATAAAGGTTCTGGCGATGGGGTTCGCGCGAGACCCCGAGAAATTCGACCTTACCGTAAAGCTGGCCCGGATGGTGTTTCCCTATATCGGCCTCGTCTCCCTTACCGCGTTGGCAGGGGGGATCCTCAACGCGCGCGGAACATTTATCTATCCCGCCCTTGCCCCAGTGTTTTTAAATGTCTTTATCATACTCTCGGCCTTGGCTCTCTCTCCATTCATGGAGACACCCGTGCTCTCGCTGGCGTATGGGGTAATCCTCGGCGGGGTAAGCCAATTTCTGCTGCAACTTAAACCCCTCGGGCGGACAGGCTTTAGCTACTCGCCCTCCTTCGAGTTTCGCGATCCAGCGCTAAAGAGGATGCTGCTCATCCTCGGCCCCTCTGTCTTCGGCGTTGCCGTATACCAGCTCAACCTCGTGATTTCCACCTTTCTGGCGTCGTGGCTGAGGGAGGGGGCGGTATCATTTCTCTACTACGCCGAGCGGCTTTTCCAGCTTCCCCTTGGCGTTTTCGCGGTCTCCGTGGGGGTGGCATCCCTTCCAAGCCTCAGCCGCCTGGCGGCGCGTGAGGATTGGCCCGCTTACCACCGGACCGTGCGCCACTCCGCGAGGCTCCTCTGGTTCGTAGTGCTGCCGGCTTCACTCGGGCTGATAGCCCTCGCTGAGCCCATAGTGGCGCTACTCTTTCAGCGTGGGCGCTTCACTCCCTCGATGAGCGTGGATGTGTCTGCGGCCTTGAGGTTCTACGCGTTGGCGATGGTGCCGGTTGCGACGACGCGCGTGTTGGCGCAGGCTTTTTATGCGCTTAAGGACACCAAGACGCCCGTCAAAGCCGCGGCGATATCGCTCATCGTCAACTTTGCGGCGAGCCTGCTCTTTGCCTTTGCCCTTGGGCTTGAACATGGGGGGCTGGCGCTGGCGACTGCGGTTTCTTCCGGTGTAAATGCGTGGTGGCTGGCGGTTAAGTTCAAAGCGAAGACCGGCGAAAACCCATTCGAAAGTCTCTTGGGGCCGTTGTCGAGGATGATGGTGGCATCGCTCCTCATGGCGGCACTGGTTATCGCCGCCGCCCTTTGCCTGCCGGTATGGCATGATAGCGGAGTAGGGACGATGGTGCGGAGCTTCATGGTGCTTCCGCTTGTTGTTTTTGGCGCGGTCTCCTACGCATTCGCCACCAAAGCGTTGAGGCTTCCCGACCTCGGGGAGCTGTTCAGGCGACTTCGCGGGCGTGAGGTTTAGCTAATCCCTCTTTGCCTCCTGCCAGAGGCGCTCCATCTCCTCAAGGGATGCGTCGGCGGGGTCTACTCCCCGCGCCTTCAGCGATTTTTCTATGTAGTTAAAGCGGCCGGTGAATCTCTCCGTAGTGCGGTGAAGCGCCGATTCGGCGTCAATTTTAAGGTGCCTCGCTATGTTGACCACGGCGAAGAGTACGTCGCCCAGCTCCTCTTCCATATTCTTTTGGTCGCGCATAGCCATAGCCTCGCGCAGCTCCGCAAGCTCCTCGTCGAGCTTCTCAACCACCTCCTCTGCGTGGGACCAGTCAAAACCCACCGTCGCCGCCTTCTCTGAGACGCGGCGCGCGCGGTGGAGGGCGGGCAGTGAGCGGGGTACCCCGCCGAGCAGAGAGCGGTCCGGTTTCTCCTCGGACTTTATCCTGGTCCAGTTCTTCTGAATCGTCGCGTAATCACTTGCCCCCTCCTCTCCGAATACGTGGGGATGGCGGCGGATAAGTTTTTCGCAAATCGAATCGAGGGAGTCCGCCACGGTGAATTCCCCCCGTTCAGCGTGCATCTGAGCAAGGAGCGTCACCTCAAGCATGAGGTCGCCCAACTCCTCGCAAAGGTGAGGGGAGTCGGCGTTTTCAATAGCCTCCACCGCCTCGTAGGTCTCTTCTATGAGGTAAGGCAGTATCGTCTCGGGGGTCTGCTCCCTATCCCACGGGCACCCATCCGGGGCGCGAAGTTTCTCCACTATTTCGACAAGGCGGGTGAACTTTGCGCCGTAATCATTCGAGCCCATAAAAAATACTCCATCTACTTTTGCGGGAGGACATCCCGCGCGAAAGTTACTATCTCCCCCGTCAGCTCCCTGATTGGCCCCGCCTTCAGGTCCCAGTGGTGCCAGTAGAGGTCGATGTCGAGGGTTTTGCCGGGGACCACCTCGACCGTATCTCCGGAGGAGAGGAGGCGCCCCGATTGTATGTGCGGCAACAGACCATACCCCAACCCGTTCTTTATCGCAGCCTCAAAACCTATGATAGAGGGGATGAAGTGGTGGGGGTAGGGTGTCGGCGGGAGGCCGAGAACTCTCTCTATGAAGAGGTTGTGGCTCATGTCGCGAGGGGTGAAGAGGACCACTGGGGCGGCGCGCACGCTCTCCGCCGTAACGCCCCCTTGAAACCACCGATCCATAAATTCATCGCTAGCGAGGCAGTGGTAGACCACCTTGCCGAGTAAGATGGATGAGCACCCCTGCAAGGGCTCCTTTATGGAGGAGATGCAGCCGAGGACTTGACCGGCCTTTAGCAGCTTAAGGGTCTCATCCTGGTCGTCGACGGTTATGTGAAGGGTGAAATTTCTATCCTTTACGAGGGGGGTTATAGCGTTCATGAACCATAGGGAGAGGGAGTCCTCATTGACTCCTATCGGTAAAGCCAGGAATTCCGTCGCCGTTGTGAGGTCAAGAGCGCTCTCAAGGTCGCGCTCAAGCTGGGTAACCTTGGTGTAGTGGGCAACGAGCGCGCTCCCCACCGCCGTCGCCCTCGGAGGGTTGGCGCGTATGATGAGGGGCAGCCCGAGTTGATCCTCAAGGTTCCTAACCCTCTGCGATATAGCGGATTGGGTTATTAGAAGGGTCTTTGCCGCCTTCTCGAAGCCGCCCTCGCGAACAACCATTGCCAGAGCCTCTATCAGTTTATAGTCAAGCATGGGTAAATATTAGCTGCGCTAATGTAGGATGGCAATAATTAATTTTGATATTTATCCATATGTGGCTATCCTTCACTCGTAAAGAGACCCATGAAGAAAGAAAAGGATAAGAAGATGAGCCACATGGAATCGGAAGCGCGCCTAAAGCTCTTACAGCAGAGGCTGGGTTCGGCGGAAAGGCGCCATGAGCATAAAGAGAATAAAAATTCTGCGGCAGGTGTATTGGTTCATGCGGTAAACGCCGTAGCTTTAGCAGCCCTCTACCTATTTCACCTGCCCCGCCTGAAAGGTTAGCCTGCCGCAGGGAGACCCCGCTACGGGCGCAGCCGCAATTAAAACTATCCGCGCCAAAAGATAACCCCAGCAATATCCGGACGCACCCATACCCTTCAAAGAGTTACTGTAAATCAACCGGCCGGTTGTGCTATATTCCCCCCCGAAAGCGGCGCTAGCCGCACAATGCAAAACGCCTAGCACCGGAGTTATTTATGGCCGCCAAGAAAAGGAAGAGCGCTGTAAAACGCCGCGCAAAGAAGTCGAGCGCAGGGCTCTACCTCTTCACCTTCTTTCTCATAGTCGGCTTCGCGATAGTCGGCGGATACCTCTATTACTTCAGCCCCTCGACGGTTGAAACCCTAAAGGGGGAGGTCGTCAGGCAGGCGAAGCTGATAAAGGATGAATTTTCAAAGGAGGGCACCGAAAGAGAGGTCGTCCTCTACTACGCCGACCCTAAGTGGACCCGCCTCGTCCCTGTTAAGCGGGAGATTACCCCCGCCGGGTCGGCTCCGGCGCTGGCAAAGAAGCTCATACCCATGCTTGCCCAGCCGCCGGGAAGCGGCGAGGCCCCTCCTCTGCCAGAGGGCGCGGCGGTGCGTGAGGTATACGTAGGAGGTGAGGGCGAACTTGTGGTCGACCTTGAGCCGGCTTTTGATGAGGTGCGCTCTTGGGGCTCCGCGGGTGAGCTTCTAGCCGTATATGCGATGGTTGACACCCTCGTAGAGAACATAGACGGTGTCGAGAAGGTCAGATTTTTGGTCGGCGGCAAGGTGAGCGAGACGCTTGCGGGCCATATCCTAATCGACGACGCTCTCTCTCCCCGTTACGATCTTTTCAATGAATAATGCGCCTTAAAGGTGCGTGAAAGGCATTAACGCAATATGAGTAAAGTGAGGATGGAGAAGATACGAAATTTTGGTATCTTCGCCCACATAGACGCCGGAAAGACGACTATCACCGAGCGCGTGCTCTACTATACCGGGCGCACGCACAAAATAGGTGAAGTCCATGACGGCGCCGCAGTTATGGACTGGATGAAGCAGGAGCAGGAGCGCGGCATCACCATAACCGCCGCCACCACCCGCGTGGAGTGGAACGGCTACGACCTCCACCTCATCGACACCCCCGGACACGTTGATTTCACTGTGGAGGTTGAACGCTCATTGAGAGTCCTCGACGGGGTGGTGTTAGTCCTCGACGCCGTGGCGGGGGTGCAGCCGCAGACGGAGACTATCTGGCGTCAATCGATCGCATACCACGTCCCGACGATCTCCTTCATCAACAAGATGGACAGGATAGGCGCGGATTTCGAGCGGGCCATGGCCTCCCTCAGGGACAAGCTGCGCACAAAGCCGCTCCCCCTCTTCTGGCCCATCGGCGCCGAGTCGAATTTTTCCGGAATCGTTGATCTTGTGGAGGGGCAGGTCCGCACCTGGGAGGATTCCTCCTTAGGAGCAACGATGACCCTCTCCGAGCCAGACGAGGAGACCTTGCCGCTCCTTGAAAAGGGGCGTGAGGCGCTGATGGAGACCCTCGCGGATTTCAACGATGAGGTTGCCGAGTCATACCTGGAGGGCGAGTGGCCCTCCACAGAACTTTTGAAAAGCGCCATACGTAAGGCCACCCTGTCCGGACAGGTCGTCCCCATACTTTGTGGAACAGCGTTGAGGAACAAGGGCGTACAGCCGCTCCTTGACTGCGTCGTCGATTACCTGCCGAGCCCCGGCGAGGCGCGGCCCGTGGAGGGAAAACATCCCAAAACCGACGAGGTCGAGGTGAGAAAGCCCAAGCTGGAGGAACCCTTCAGCGCGTTGGCCTTCAAGCTACAGCAGGACTCGGGGCGCAAGATGACCTACATCCGCGTCTACTCCGGCGTCTACAAGGGAGGGCGGCTCTACAACGCAACCCGCGACAGGGTGGAGAAGCCAGCAGCTATCCTATCCGTGCACGCGGATAAGAAGGAGCGCGTCGACGAGGCCCACGCAGGTGACATACTTGCCCTGACCGGGCTCAAATGGACGACCACCGGCGACACCCTCTGCGACCAGAACCATCCGCTGCTCCTTGAGACCATAGCCTTCGCCGACCCGGTAATATCCATCGCAGTCGAGCCGAAACGCACGCAGGACGAGGAGAAGATGCTCGAAGCGTTCCAGCGCATTCAGGAGGAGGACCCCACCTTCAAGCTGGAAGCCAACGCGGAGACGGGGCAGACGATCATCTCCGGCATGGGCGAGCTTCACCTTGAGGTTGTGGTGACGAGGATGGAGGAGGAGTTCAACGTCGGCGTCACGGTGGGTAAGCCGCAGGTCGTATGCAAGGAGTCGGTGACGGGCTCCGCCGAGGGGAGCGCGTCCTTCGACCGCGTCCTCGGAGATCACCGCCACGCAGCCTCCGCCAAGGTACGCGTCGCCGCCGCGGGGCGCGGCAACGGCAACTC
>PKTU01000112.1 GCA_002869005.1 Deltaproteobacteria bacterium | reverse complement strand
TGGAGACGGCCATAGCCTCCCTCCTGCCACTTTCGCCGGACGCCACCAAAGCGGCGAGGTTGTGGAGAACCGGCGAGGTCCGCATAGTCGAGGCAGCTTTGCTGCTTCTCATCTGGATAAGGCGCGGCAGAAGTTTTGCCGACCTGGGGCTCCGGGGTGAAGGTCTCATCCGAGGAGTAAAGGTGGGGGCGCTCATATCGGCAGTGATGGGGCTATTGGTCCTATCAGCAGAGCTCTATATGAGGCTCTTCGAGGAAGCCTCCCTCTTCAAACTCCTGACGCCAAAGCTGATCGCCCCCTTATCTCCTCTAATCATAGTTGGGATCTTCATAGGCCCCATCTTTGAGGAGCTTCTTTTCAGGGGTTTCCTCTACAACGGCCTGCGGGAGCGGTACTCTACTTTTCCCGCGCTCCTCGCCACCACCCTCCTCTTCGGGCTGCTTCATTTTACCGGTACGGGCATACCGCTTATTCAGCTGGCCGGAGGCGCTATATTCTGCCTGGCCTTTGAGCGCTCCTCCTCAATTGCCGCCCCGATAATTGTCCATTGCCTCGGAAACGCGGCGATTTCTCTATCTCCCCTCGTAATAAAATAAAGAAGCCCCGGTTCTTGCGAACAGGGGCTTGTTTAAGTAAATGTTTTGCCGCTCCTCTAATAGACCTCTACCCTCACTGTTTTATCGTCCAGCTTTTCAGCATATATATTTAAACCCTTTATCGAGAGGTCATCGATTTCATCCACCAGCATCGTCGCATCGCCGAAGTAGACGAGGATATTCTCCTTCACACTTCTGATCCTGTAGGAGCTTTTAACTAGTTCAGAGAGCACGGCGCGTGGTTTATAGTCGTAGTCGCTGGCGGTTATAACACTAATCTCGGAAATCGCGGGGTTAAAATCTATCTCCGTTATCCGATCCCTCAAGAGCCCCAGATCCACGTCGCATACCTTGCCGGCGTGGTATGTATCGCCAATCCACATCGCCGATTCCTCAAGGGTCTCGAAGATGGTGTCGAAGTCAAGCTCGTAGTAGAGTTTGGAGAGCGCCCTGCCCTCATCCTTCAATGGGCAGGCGGGAAGGTGTACGCCATGCTGTTGAAATGGATTCTGGTAATCTCGCGGCAACCTTATGCCTATTGAGGCCATGGCGTTACGCATTAGGGCTATTCTTAGCCGTCCTGAGACAGTCTCCTCAACCTTGCCCATCTCCACGTCGCGGTCACTGCTATTAGTAAGAGAAGCCTCCCAACCATCCGGCCCGTAGACGCCAAAGAGGTCCATCTCTTCCTCTACGCGGAAGGTTCCCCACTCCACCGACTCCCCGGAGGGGCCGGAGCTCCTCAAGATTGAACGGAGCCTGCCGCGAAGCGATGAATTCCATACACCGAGAGCAACGCTGCCCTCCTGTAAAGCCCGGTGGAGCCGCCCCTGATCCTCCTCATGGTTGTAGCCGCTGACCACGCTTGTAACAAGCCCCGCCTTTGAGACGGTTATCATAAGAGGAATGTAGCGTACTCCAAGCGTTTCAAGAAGTGACGAGTCGCGGTCGAGGATGTGCCTGACGTTGAGTTTCGCTCCTCTGACCCCTTCATAGCGCCTGAGGAAGCTCGTTATCCTTGATAGCGGTAGTGATGAGTCGGTATTTACCGCCACCACTTCAACTTCATCCACGGGGAACTCGGCGCGAATAGAGCGAAGGTCGTCTAACTCCATGACGCAGTCGGAGCAGTAAATGGACCAAAAAGATAACACGAGGGTCTTTTTGCCCATTACGTCATCAAGGGTGACACTCTCCCCGGAGAGGTTAACCCCCCCGACCTTCGGCAGAGGCGAATCAATCGCAACCCCTGTAGGGAGGTCATCTTGCGCCGCCGCAAGCCCGGCCCATAGGCCGAGGAGCAGCATCAATGTGAGCGCCATCATGCGTCTCATCGTTTCCTCCTTTACATCTTAAGCGCCTGCCATAAAGAAATAATACTGCACCATAAAGACAGATGATACAAACCCACGCTTCGAAATGGGCTACCGCCCCTCCTCCATGTGGCGGCAGATTGCGTCGCCAAAGCCTGAGCAGCTTAGAAGAGTGGCACCTTCCATCTGACGCTCCAGGTCATATGTGACCTCTTTTGCGGAGATGGTGTTCTCTATTCCCTTTATGATGAGGTCGGAGACTTTGTGCCAGCCCAGGTGGTCAAACATCATAACGCCTGAAAGGATGACCGAGCCGGGGTTCACCTTGTCGAGCCCGGCATACTTCGGCGCGGTGCCGTGGGTGGCCTCAAATAGCGCGTAATCATCGCCGATATTGGCGCCGGGGGCCATTCCGAGCCCGCCGACCTGCGCTGCCGCGGCGTCTGAGAGGTAGTCTCCGTTCAGATTTGGCGTAGCAAGGACCGAATACTCGTCGGGCCTCAAAAGCAGCTGCTGGAACATCGCGTCGGCGATGCGATCCTTTATAACGATTTTCCCCGCGGGGCAGACCCCCTCGAACTTCTCCCAGAGCTCATCTTCCGTAATGGTCACATCGGCGAACTCCTCTTTGGCGAGCTCGTAGCCCCACTCCTTGAAGGCGCCTTCGGTGAACTTCATTATGTTGCCCTTATGAACGAGGGTGACCGAGTCGCGGCCGTTGGCTATTGCGTATTCTATAGCCTGCCTTACGAGGCGCTTTGACCCCTCTATGCTAATCGGCTTTATGCCGATGCCTGATGAGGGGCGGATCTTCTTGCCCCACTTCTCCTCGATAAAAGCAATCAGTTCGTTTGATTCCCTGGAGTCGGCAGGGTTCTCTATTCCGGCGTATACGTCCTCCGTGTTCTCGCGGAAGATGACAATATCCACTCTCTCAGGCTCCTTCACCGGTGACGGTACGCCTTTAAAATAGCGCACGGGGCGCACGCATGCGTAAAGGTCGAGGACCTGCCGCAAGGTTACATTGAGTGAGCGTATGCCGCCGCCGACGGGTGTGGTCAGGGGGCCTTTGATCGCCACCCTGAATTCGCGAATGGCGTCCAGGGTCTCCTCTGGCAGCCAGTTCTCAGTCTGGTCGAAGGCCTTCTCCCCAGCGAGAATCTCCATCCAGGCGACCTTTCTTTCGCTGCCGTAGGCAATGTTGACGGCGCGGTCGAAAACACGCTTTGAGGCGGCCCAGATATCCGGCCCGATTCCATCGCCCTCTATGAATGGGATTATCGGATGGGCGGGGACTACTAATGCGCCCTCACTGTCTTTGATTATCTTCTCGCCCCAGGCGGGGACCTCATATTCGCTCATTTATCCGCTCCTATTTAATGCTTTATGATCTCTTATGAAAAAGCGCGCCCCGGGGCGCGCTTTTATCTATGGCTGCCTTCCCGGTGTAACGGGTTTTATTAGAGCCCCGCCGCCGCCTTGAGCGCGTCGACTTTATCGGTTTTCTCCCAGGTAAACTGCGCGAGCTCCCGACCGAAGTGTCCGTAAGCCGAGGTTTCTTTGTAAATCGGCCTAAGGAGGTCGAGGGTTTCGATAATCTGACGGGGTTTGAGGGAGAAGACCTCGCGTATAACCTCGGCGATACGGTCTGGGGGTATCTTGCCGGTGCCGAAGGTGTCAATCATAACTGATACGGGGTCGGCAACGCCGATTGCATAGGCGAACTGAACCTCGCAGCGGTCCGCAAGCCCTGCGGCGACGACGTTTTTTGCTACGTAACGCGCCATGTAGGAGGCAGAGCGGTCGACCTTGGAGGGGTCCTTCCCTGAGAAGGCGCCGCCGCCGTGGCTGCCATGGCCGCCATAGGTATCGACAATTATCTTCCTGCCGGTTAAGCCGCAGTCGCCCATCGGGCCGCCTATCACGAATCTGCCGGTGGGGTTGATGAAGTAACGGATATCAGGGGCGATGAACTCGTCGGGGATAACGGGCTTTATTACTAGCTCCATTATCGCCTCGTGTATCTCCTTTTGGGTAACTTCCGGCGTGTGCTGTGTTGAGATGACTATGGCGTCAATTTCGACGGGCCGTTGATCCTCATAGCGGATGGAGACCTGGCTCTTTCCGTCGGGCCTCAAAAAGTCGACTTTGCCCTCTTTTCTGACGCGGGTCAGCTGCTCAGTGAGCTTGTGCGCGTAGTGGATGGGCATCGGCATGAGTTCGGGGGTCTCGTTGGTTGCATACCCGAACATAAGCCCCTGGTCGCCCGCGCCCTGCTCGTGGTCGCCAACTTCATCTACGCCCATCGCAATGTCGGGAGACTGCCTGTCAAGTGAAACCAGTACGGCGCAGGCTTCCCAGTCAAAGCCCATGCTCGGATCGGTATAACCGATCTCCTTTATGGTCTCGCGAACGACATCGGCGAAGGTTACCTGTGCTGTGGTCGTGATTTCACCGGCGATTATCGCCATGCCCGTGGTTACAAGTGTCTCACACGCTACGCGGGCGCTCTTGTCCTGCGTCAGTATGGCGTCGAGTACCGAGTCGGAGATGCGGTCGGCTACCTTGTCAGGGTGGCCCTCCGTCACGGACTCGGAGGTGAATAGAAAATTTGTCATACCCATAAGGGGTCCTCCATTTTGGTCAAGCCAGGGGGAGCTACGCCGCCGTGGCAAAAAACATTATTTGAGCCGATGCATGTTACCGATTTTATTCGAGCGGGTCCAGAAGTCCCGGGAATTTTTGTTTTAGGTGCCCTTCGACGAAATCGTGCACCTCCGTCGCCGTGGCCATCTTTAAAACCTTTGCGGAGATCTCCCGCGCCTCCTCCATGGAAGCGAGGCTGAGCACCCGCTTTACCTTAGGTATTGAAACGGAGTGCATTGAAAGCTCCTCTATGCCGAGGCCCAGTAAGATCAGGGTATAGAGTTCATCGCCCGCCATCTCTCCGCACACCGCTATAGGTATACCGGCCGACCTCGCCGCGTCAGCGCTGATCTTTATCAACCTAAGTACGGCGGGGTGAAGCGGCTCGTAAAGATACGCTACGTGCTCGTTAACACGGTCGATAGCCAACGCATACTGTATTAGGTCGTTTGTGCCGATTGAGAGAAAATCGACCTTCTCACATATCTTATCCGCCATCAGCGCCGCGCTGGGAACCTCGATCATTACTCCGACATCAAGGTCCTCATTGAAAGTCTCTCCCCTTTTTATGAGCTCCTCTTTAGCTTCTTCAAGGAGCGCTAGCGCCTGGTTCAGCTCCCAGACCCCAGAGACCATTGGGAACATGACGCGGATATTCTTTTTGACGCTTGCGCGCAGGATCCCTCTTAGCTGGGTCTTAAATATTTCCGGCTCTTTTAAGCATAACCTTATCGAGCGCAGCCCCAGCGCCGGGTTGGCTTCATGCTCAAGAGGGACGGAGTGAGCCACCTTGTCGCCGCCCAGGTCGAGGGTTCTTATCGTCAAGCGCTCGGGGGCAACCGCCTCCGCAAATTTGAGATACGTCTCGTAGTGCTCATCCTCGGTGGGAAGCTCCTCCCTGTTGAGGTAAAGAAACTCCGTACGGTAGAGACCAATTCCCTCTGCGCCGTAACGCTTTATGGTTTTGATCTCCTCAATGAGCTCTACATTGGCGCATACCTTTATATTGACCCCGTCAAGGGTCCGGGCGGGAAGTCCCGCGTAGTTGTCCAGCTCCCTTAAGAAGTCCTTGTATTGCCGGTCGCGCTCCCTGTACCGGGCGACCTCACCTTCGGCCGGGTTTATTATTATGGTCCCGGAGATTCCGTCGAGGATCATCTGGTCGCCGCCGGAGACCATGTCCGTAATTGTCTCAAGGCCGACCGCTGCGGGAATGCCAAGCGCGCGCGCCAGGATAGCCGTGTGTGAAGTCCGCCCGCCCAGATCGGTGACGAACCCCTTGACCATCTTCACATCCATCTGCGCGGTGTCCATGGGGGAGAGGTCGTGGGCGACTACGATGACATCCTCGTTGATGTCCTTGATCATTTTAACGCGCAACCCTACGAGGTTGCGCAGTATACGCTCTCCCAGGTGGTCTATGTCGTTTTGGCGGTCGCTGAAGTATTCGTCGTCGATGCCGCCAAAGAGCTCCTTTATCTTGCCTATCACCTGCCACAGCGCCCAGTCGGCGGAGTGGAGCTCATCTTTTATTATCCGCTCGGTCTCCTTGACGAGCATGTTGTCCTGGAGCATGAGGAGGTTGACGTCAACGAGGTAGCCGTAATCGCCAACGTTGTTCGCTTCATAGTGCTTCTTTACCGCGAGAAGCTGCTCTCGCGACTCCTCGATGGCGGCGTGGAAGCGTTCGATCTCTCCCTCAACCTGCTCCGGCTCAATGACCTGCTCCGGAGGCTTGACCTTGCGGCGGTCCACCAGATAGGCCCTGCCGATAACTATGCCGGGGCTAACGGGGATTCCGCTAAGTTCAACCCTGGGGCGTATAAATCTGGATGGCAACTTTAAATCCTCAATCGTTTTCGCCAAATCCGGCGCGTACAAGGTTGCCGATGGCGTCCATCGCCGCCTCGGCATCCTCTCCGCTCGTCTTGACGGTTATCGTTACGCCCTTTGCAGCGGCGAGCATCAAAAGGCCCATGATTGACTTGCCGTTAACAGCGAGGCTGTCCTTTATAATCTCGACATTGCAAGTGAATTTTTGCGCTGTCTGTACAAGCACCGCCGCCGCTCGGGCATGGAGGCCGAGGCGGTTTACAATCTCAAATTGTTTTTCAATTGCCGTCTTAGCGCTCATGGGTAAAGTTCAACTCCAAATATTAAAAGTGTACCTGCCACGATGAACCACAACGGATCGACGCCGCGCCTCACCGGTAGATAGATTAGGAAGGTGGCTCCAAGCACCAGGGTGGCCCATAGCCACTCAGAGGAGCCCCAGGAGCTTTTTAGCCCCATGACCACGAATCCCAGATAAAAACCGAGGAGCGCGGAAGCCGCGACCTTGAGCCGCCGGGATAGGGCGAAGAGGCTCAGCTTCATAACCTGCGCCAGGCCATCCCGGCCGCGCGTGTAGCCCAATCTGAAAAAATATGCGCGTGAGCCGATATTTACGCACAGCCAAAAGAGGATAAAGATAAGGGCGGTGAAGAGGTGCCCCATCATAACAGCGCTCATCGCCGCCACCGCTACCATCGGCTTTAACGCCCCCCAGAAAAAAGAGTCGCCTACGCCGCCAAAAGGGCCCATCACCGCCGCGAGAGTAGCCTTGACGTTGGCGCCCTCCCCCGACTCCTCCATCTTCGCCGCGCATCCCAGGATGGCGGGAGCGATAAATGGATGAGTATTCAGGGTGGAAATATAGCGCCTTGCGCTCTCGACCCTCTTCTCTCCCGCTTCTCCGTAAAGTTCATCGAGAAGCGGCTCCATTGCCCATGAGACCCCTAGCGCCTGCATCCCCGCGAAGGACCATGCGGACTGTAGGAGTAGCGACCGCCAAAAGATTTTTCTCACCCCTGGCCTCGCCATCAAGCACCGCCTATCCAAAAAAAGACTATGTTACCGACGATCCCGGCGGCAAAAGCGATACGCCCCTCCCTTTCTGCGATACCCGTAAGGAGCGCCCCTGCTCCCGCTACGGTGACAAAAGCCATAAGCGTCTGGTAGGCAGTATCTCCTATCCTGCCGGAAAGGGTCTCGCCGATAAAGCTTCCAAAAGCAGTCGCCAACATTACGCCGACCATCGTCCCAACAGCACCCGCCAGAAAAAAGCGCAACGCGCCTATGAATTGTGCGCGCCCGACCCTCGGAACTTCGCCGCGCTCAACAACCTCTACCGCGTCAAAATAAAGAGCGTCATTTGCTTTTCTTACCCTGAAGTCAAGCCAGCGTCCGGCCAGCCCCATCGGCAACGCC
>PKTU01000159.1 GCA_002869005.1 Deltaproteobacteria bacterium | reverse complement strand
CTGAATCGTCCACGACGAATCTGTTGAAAGCGTCCGGGAACGTTCCGTTAAAGTAACGAACGTCGAAATCGAATTTCGTCGGGTCGGTTGCTTCGGGTAGTGCCCTGAACGCCAAAAACTCAAGGGTGGAGACGTCCACCGGGGCTGAGAAGGGCAAATTTAAGAACATATTGGGTGAAAGCCCCGGGAGTTCAAGCCCGTTGACAACGGTCTTAAGCGTTCCGAAACCTCCGTCGTTCGGGGCTTCTCCCGGCCCCAGCGGTAGGTATACCGCTCCGCCCGACGGCGCCCAAGTAACGTCGTTGGGCATTGGGATTCTGGCGAAAGGCAGTAGGCCGGGCTCATAGAGCGCGAAGGTCTGGTCCGCGCCTGTATCGGTGTGGTAGGGATCGGGGTCAGTGCCGGCGATCTCGCTTTCGTCCTGAGACACGCTGCACCCGAGGGTGAGTAGCGCTGTTAGGAGCATGGCCCAAATTAAAAGTGCGGTTCGCCTCATGATCTTTCTCCAGTCCGTGTGTGAAGTAAAAGACATGCTAAAATGCGATTTTATTCTACCTCAATAATTTGCTTTTGTACAAGTTCTCGCTAAGCTGGCAGGTGAAGAAAAAGAATTATCTACGGCGATTTAGGAGCCTTGACTTGCTAGATTGCTCACTATAACATGGTTGCAACTTTGCGCCTTGAGCGTTAGCCGTTCGTCCGCCTTTATGCGTGACGGTGCGGTCGCTTTCGCCGCTCTTAATGTCAACGTAAGACGGAAAGGGGAAACACGGATGAAATCTGTTTCTCGGTTGTTGTGCGGTGCCTTAGCAGTAGGCGCCATCGCAGTGGGTTCCACCTCCGCCACCGCCGCGGGCTTCATGCTCATGGAGCAGTCGGTTAGCGGCATCGGCAATTGCTTCGCGGGTGCCGGCGCCGACGCCTATGATGCCAGCACCGTGTATTTCAACCCCGCGGGTATGACTTACCTTGAGGGCAGCCAGGTTGCGGCGGGCTTTCACGTCATCGCGCCCACTTTCAAGTTTGAAAACGACGGCTCCACACATATCCTTCAGGATATAACCGGGCAGGGTCTTACCGGCGGCAACGGCGGCAACGGCGGCATAACCAAGGCCGCCCCCAACTTGTACTACGTAAATAATGACAGCGACCTCGCCTGGGGCATCGGCGTTAATGCGCCCTTCGGCAACGCAACCGACTACGGCGAAACGTGGGTCGGCCGCTACCACGGCACCGACTCGGAGATCATCACAGTCAACATCAACCCTTCGGTTGCATATAAAGTTAATGAGCAGTTCTCCGTGGGCGGCGGACTCAACATTCAGTACCTTGAAGCAACCCTCGGCTCCATGATTGATTTCGGTACCGCGCTCTCGGCACTCGGCTTCACTCCGCAGGGCGATGATGGAAAGGTCAGCCTTCAGGCTGACAGCTTCGGCTACGGATGGAATGTCGGCATGATGTTCAATATCGACGACACCAGCCGCCTCGGCTTCTCCTACCGCTCAAAGATTAAACATGACGCGGAGGGCGACGCGGACTTCTCCGTACCCGCCGACGTTCGCGCTACCTTAAACGGGATGGGCGCTACAGACCTTTATGTTGATGTGGACGCCTCCGCTTCAATCACCCTGCCCGCCATGGCGGTCCTTGCCTACTTCAATCAAGTGACCCCAAAGCTGGCGCTCATGGGCAACATAGTCTGGACGCAGTGGGATACGATGGACGAGCTTGTCGCGGAGTTTGACAACGACCAGCCCGACAATGTCACGGTGATGGAGTGGGAGAACAGCTTCCGCTACGCAATCGGCGCGACCTACTCCTACAGTGAGCGTCTTGACCTCCGTTGCGGCATCTCATACGAAGAGACGCCCATCCCGGATGCTGAGCACCGCACTCCTCGTATCCCCGACGACAACCGTTGGTGGGTCTCCGTGGGTGCCGGGTATCAGGCAGGCTCACAGCTTAATCTGGACTTCGGCCTGACCCAGATATTCGCCGACTCTATGGAGATAGATAAATCCGAGAGCTTTGCCGACGATGAGAACGACTACATTCGCGGCGGGCTTAAAGGCGACTACAACTCCTCTGTTACAATTCTTAGCGCACAGGCGGTCTACTCCTTCTAGGGCGCTTTACCTTTCAAGAAGAAAAGGAGCCTTCCTGCCGGAGGGCTCCTTTCTTTTTTCAACCGGGCGGAGCTTTAAGCTACTCCAACCTTAAAATTTTCCTCTTTTGTTTTATCGTTGAGAATAAAAAAGCCGCCCCGGTTGGGGCGGCTTTGTAAATTTAGGCAGCCTGATTATTTATCGATTACTCTTCGTAGTAGAGAGCTTCAAGGGCTTCTTTGTAATGATTTATTATGTTGGCGCGGCGCATCTTGAGGGTAGGAGTCACCTCGCCATCCCCGGCGGAGAAGGGGTGGTCCAGGAGGACGAACTTCTTCACCGACTCGTAGGAGGCGAAGTCGTTATCCTTCTGATGCTTTTTAATCCTCCTGTCGACTAGCGCGATGATTTCGGGGTTGGAGACGAGGGAGGTCGAGTCTGTGTACTCCAGCTTTTTGTGGTCCGCGTACTTTTTAAGCATCTCGAAATCCGGGACTATAAGTGCTGAGATGAATTTTTTCGCGTCTCCGTAGACCATCACCTCCTCGAAGTATTTGTCCAGCTTCAAGACGTTTTCAATTTTCTGCGGAGCTATGTTCTTGCCGCCGGCGGTAACGATCAGGTCTTTTTTCCTGTCGGTGATGTAGAGCCTACCCTCGTCGTCGAACCTGCCTATGTCGCCGGTGGAGAACCAGCCGTCCGGGGTGAGGGCAGCCTTTGTAGCCTCCTCATCCTCAAAGTATCCTCGGAAGACATTTGGCCCCTTTACGATTATCTCGCCATCCTCCGCGAGCTTCACCTCTACTCTGGGTATTACGGGGCCGACGGAACCGGATTTCTGATTGCCTACGCGATTCGCGGATATTATCGGCGAGGTCTCGGTAAGGCCATAGCCCTCGTAAACTGGTATCCCTATGGTGTTGAAGAAGGTGGCAAGCTCAGGGGCGAGGGGCGCTCCGCCGGAGATGAAGTACCTTATGCGCCCGCCGAAGCGTTCACGAATTTTGGAGTAGACCAATTTATCCGCGATGGAGAACTGAATGGACAAAAAGCCAGTCGGCTTCTTGCCCTCCTCCCAGAGTTTACCCGCGCGCTCGGCTATGTCCAGCGCCCAGTAGGCAATCTGCTTCCTCGGCGCGGGCGACTCCATCGCGCCGGTTCTTATAGCTGCGTTTATCTTCTCGAAGATGCGCGGGACTGAGACGGAGACGGTCGGCTTTACCTCCTGGAGGTTGTCTGCGACCTTGGTTATGTGCTCGGCATATGCTGTTGTGGCCCCGGAGATGAGCATTATGACGGAGGCCATGCGCTCAAGAACGTGCGCGAGGGGCAGGTGAGAGAGGTGTATGTCTCCAAGCCCTATATCGAAGAGCTCAAGGGCGGTCTCCGCGTTGGAGCGGATATTGTTGTGGGTCAGCATCACGCCCTTGGGCTCGCCTGTGGTGCCTGAGGTAAAGATGATGGTGAATATGTCATCATTCTTTATCTTCGACAGGCGCTCGTCGATGAGCGCCATATCCGCTTCGATATTGGCGAACTCCGATAGGGCGATGAACTTTGGATGGGTGACCCCGTCCATCGCGTCATCCTCGAAGACTATCACCTTTTTAACGAAGTCAAGGTCGTCGATTATCGAGAGCGCCAGGTTGACGAGTTCAGGATCTGAGACGAAGAGGAAAGATGAGTGGCTCCTCTCGATTAAGCGTTTGGCTTCAGTCGCCGTAAGGTTGGGGTATATCGGCACGACGATGCCTCCCGCTGTGAGGATCGCGGCGTCGGATGCGGTCCACTCATAGCGGGTATGGCTCATGATCGCGGCCTTATCGCCTGGATTGAGTCCCTCGTTGGCAAGCGCTGTTGCCGTTCGAGCAATTAAATTATAGAACTTTCCCCAGGAGATATCCTTATAGGTACCCCCGATTTTGGTCTTTACGACGGCATTGTCCTTCCATTTTTCGGAGCAATCGCGGATGATCTGGGGGATGCTCATTCTTCTCTCCTGAGTAGGTGTCTAAAGAAAAATGAATGCTAATTCAGCTTTAATGGTTTGTCAATTTACAACAGCAGGACTAATCCATATTAAAACGCTATTTCATCCGGAGGCAAAGTGAAAGTCACTTTTTTAGAGCCATTTTTCGGAGGCAGTCACCGCGCATTCGCCGAGGGATGGCAAAAGTACTCGACCAACGAGGTGAATCTGTCAACAATGCCCGCGCGATTCTGGAAGTGGAGGATGCGCGGCGCGGCCCTCGAATACGCAAAACGGGCGATGGAAAATGCCCCTCCCGACCTCTGGTTTACCTCATCGACTCTTGACGTGGCTCATTTCAAGGCTCTTACCGGAACCTCTCGGCCGATAGTAACATATTTCCATGAAAATCAAGCCTCATATCCGGCGCGCGAGGGGGAGGAGTTGGCGGATAGAGACATACAGTATATCTTCACCGACCTTGCGACCGCGCTGTCGGCGGACCGCGTAGCCTTCAACTCTAAGTTTCAGTTGGACGAATTTATCGCAGGGCTGCGGGTGACCATGCGGCGCATGCCCGACCACCGTCAAGGGTGGATATACGAGACGATTATGAGTAAAGCATCGGTGGTCCATCTGGGCGTGGAGCTTGCGGACATAAGGGAAGCAGCCCTGCCGGATAAAGATGATGGTCCCCCTGTCCTTATCTGGAACCACCGGTGGGAGTACGACAAAAACCCGGAAACCCTCTTTAAAGCGCTCTTAAAGCTCATCGATATGGATATTGATTTTCGGATAATCGTATGCGGCGAGCGCTTCAATAATGAACCGAAAATATTTTCAAAATCACGCTTAGCCCTGGGAGAGAGAGTTTTACATTGGGGTTACGCGGAGACGCGGCAGGAGTACGTCTCGCTGCTCCTTCGCGCCGATATCGCGATCTCAACATCCAACCAGGAGAACTTCGGGATATCTATGGTTGAGGCGGCCTATGCGGGCGCCCACCCGTTAGCGCCTGCGCGTTTGAGCTACCCGGAAATATTCACCGAAGCGCTAAACGCCGAGTGCCTCTACGATGATGACGAGGCGTTGGTGGAGAAATTGATTAGCCTGATTCGCGTACCGAACCGGCGCCTCTCAAGAGAGTTTTTGCGGGAGCATTTCGGCCGTTACGATTGGGTTAAGCGTAGCGCGGCGCTTGATGCTCTGGTGGCCGAGGTTTCATCTCTGGTGGCCGAGGTTTCATGTTGATTAATAGTGTGATAAGATTTGATTAATTATACTGGAGCGTTAGTTGCGTCTTAACCGGATTTTACTCGTGGCGGCGCTGGCGTTGGCGCTTATTGCCGGTATGCTCCTGACCCTTTACGGGGTCAAAGAGGGGAAGATAAAGACGCGCCACGGCGCCTATGGCGCCAAGTCCACAAAAAGCCACGAAATGGGCGCGTAGCCCCCGGTAGTCAGACGGCCTTAGCGGCTCCTACTCGATTTCGGTCAGCTCATAAACGCGGGAACCGAAACCGAGCTTTTCAGCGTGGTCCAGCTGGATGCGCCAATCGGCATTGGGGTGGACTCCGCCGAACTTGTCGCCGCCTGGCTCGTGGCCGCTCTTTAAGGCGCTGCCAGAGAGCCCCTGAGCATTGTTGACCATGTCTATCGCGCACTGGTCCATGGCAACAGGGTCGCGGCCGGAAAGTATGCCGATATCCGCCACGACCGGGGTGTCGTTATTTGAGGCGCAGTCACAAGATGGGCTGACCTGGGTGATGAAGCTTATGAAGAGGGATTTTTGCTCTTTTCCCTTTACCGCGCCCATTGCGAACTCGACCATCTTCTCCTGCATCTCGCGTGGGCCTGTCGCCCACTGGATCATAATTGCGTGCTCGGGGCAGCTAAGGATGCATTCGCCGCAGCCGGCACATAGCTCTTTGTCAATTTTCGCTTTCTTGTCATTCACGGCGATTGCGCCGTGCGCGCACCAGCGAAGGCACTGTGCGCAGCCGACGCAGAGCTTGGCCTTGACCTTCGGGGAGATGCCGGAGTGCATGTCGAGTTTGCCGGCGCGTGTGGAGCAGCCCATGCCGAGGTTTTTGAGGGCGCCTCCAAAGCCGGAGATTTCATGGCCCTTGAAGTGGGTAAGGGCGATGATTACATCGGCCTGAGCGATGCCCGACGCTATCTCTACCTTGGCGTAGTGTTCGCCGGCGATATCCACCTCGATGCCGGAGGAGCCTCTGAGCCCGTCGGCGATGATGAGCGGCGCGCCGACCACGGCGTAATCAAAGCCGTGGGTGATTGCCGTGGTGAGGTGGTTGACCGCGTCGGTGCGAGAGCCCACGTAAAGGGTGTTTGTATCGGTGATGAAGGGATGCCCGCCGAGCGCCTTTACAGCCTCGACGACGCGCCTTACGAAGATTGGTCTTATGAAGGAGGTGTTCCCCTCCTCGCCGAAATGAAGCTTTATCGCGACCTTGTCGCCGGGGCTGACAATATCCCCCAGCCCGGTGGCCTTCATAAGGTCGTCGAGCTTGTTATAGATGTTCCTGCGAAGCGTTGTGCGCATGTTTGTGAAGTTGAGTTGTTGGGCGGTCATGGGGTCGCTCACGAAGGAAAGGGTTTTAAAGGTACTGTGGACGTGAAATCTACCATAAGGAAGACAGAGGAGCAAAGCCCCGCTAAAATGAGAGGGTCGTGTTGATGTTCGGCGTCGGCGATATGGCGGTCTACCCCGCGCATGGGGTAGGAGAGATCCTTGCCGTGGAGAGCCGCGACATTATGGGGTCGGATGTCAAAGTCTATGTGATGAGGATCATTGAGCGCAATATGACGATCCTCATACCGGTTGCAAAGTCCGAGGAGGTCGGCCTGCGCCCCGTGATGAGCGACTCCGAGGTTGAGGATGTCTTTGAAGTGCTAAAGCAGCGCCACAAAGTTTGCGACAACCAAACCTGGAACAGGCGCTTTAGGGAGTATACAGAGAAGATACGCACAGGTTCGGCCCTTGAGATCGCGCAGGTTTTAAGAGACCTCTACCTACTCCGTTCCGGCAAGGCGCTCTCTTACGGAGAGAAGAGGATGCTGAACACGGCGATTGAGCTCTTGTCACAAGAGATAGCGGTAGCCCAGGGTCAGGCGGCAAGCCAGGCCGAGAAAGAAATTTTATCAGCGTTCGGCGACGTCAGTTAAACTTATACCCATACCATAGCCAAGACGTCTAAGGATGCTTGATAAGAAACAGGTTAAACTGTAAGTTTTTAGAAATCATAATTTATACCCGGCAACACCATTTATACCCATCATACGAAGATTGTAAGAAGGCAGGATAGTCATGAACATCAATACGCTTTTATACCGTGTATTCATATTCCTTTTCTTTATGCTGGCGGGTTCACTGGCCGGCGCTCGTTTCTTCTCGATTAGTCAATCAAACGGCATAGGCGCGCTACTCGGAGCTTTTGCGGGCATACTCGTATTCCTGGTTGAAAGAGCCATTTCGCGAACACAGCCCCATGTGATTTTCGGCGGTGGGGTGGGCGCGCTTGCAGGCGCCATGGTGGCGCTTGGCGTGGGCAGAGTACTGGGCTTTTCGGAGATGCCGCCGCTTTTTATCCTCAGCATACTGATTCTCGCCGGGCACATGGGCTTTGTAGCCGGCGCACGCGGAATACGCGCCTTTAGCGTAGCCAAATCCTCTCAGGGCCTTAGTGGCGCATCGGTCCCCAAACTACTTGACACCTCCTCAATTATCGACGGAAGGATCGTGGAGATGGTNAGGGCCCCTTATCGTCCCCCAATTTGTGCTGAGGGAGCTACAGGCGATTGCCGATTCCACCGACCCTCTTAAGCGCGCTCGTGGCAGGAGAGGTCTAAGCGTCCTTGAGCGGCTTCACTCGCTTGAGGAGGCTGAAACGCGCGTCGTAGATGAAGACTACCCGCGGATAAAAGAGGTGGACCAAAAGCTGGTAGCGATGGGTAAATCCAAGTCGGCCACCATAGTGACCACCGATTTCAACCTAGCCAAAGTAGCCGAGCTTCAAGGCATAAACGTCCTCAACGTAAATGAGCTCTCGCAGGCTTTAAGGCCGGTGGTGCTCCCCGGCGAAGAGATCCGTGTCACCATCCAAAAAGAGGGCAAGGAGCCCGGGCAGGGGGTAGGCTATCTTGAGGACGGCACTATGGTAGTTGTGGAGGAGGGGTCTGTTCACATGGGCGAGTCCATACGCTCGCTGGTCACATCGGTCCTCCAGACCAGCGCGGGAAGGATGATCTTTACCCGCTCTCCAAACGATGGTGATTTACTCGACCAGCCCAAAGAGGGGCGAAAAGTTTGGCGGCGCGAGAGCTGAAGGTCTGGGCGATAGTCACCGCGGGTGGCGTCGGCCGCCGCATGGGTGCGGGAGTCGCCAAGCAGTTTCTCAAGGTTTCGGGAAAGCCGATACTTACCATAACCCTTGAAAATTTATCCTCCTGGGGCGGTTTCGCGGGTTTTGTCGTCACCGCTCCCGAGGCTGATATCGATGCGACCTATGAAGCTGTTTCAACTGTCTCGGGGGTAAAGGTCGTCGCCGGAGGAGAGACACGCCAGGATTCAGTGTTTCGCGGCCTCGAAGCTTTGTCTGATGCCGCGCCGGAGGATATTGTCTTTATCCACGATGGAGTCCGCCCCTACCCCCCGCTAGAGCTTTTCGATAAAATGGTAAAGCTGGCAGCCCCGGAGGGGGCGATCCTTGCCTCTCCCGCCACGGATACGGTTAAAGCCGTCGATGGCTCCATTATTGAAGGCACCCTCGATCGAGAGCGCCTTTTCTTTGCACAGACGCCCCAAGCGTTCCCCTACGGATACATTCTTGAGACCCACCGCGACGCCAAGACGCGCGGCGTTATCGCTACCGATGACGCATCTTTGTCCGAGGAGCGGGGGGGGAGAGTAAACGTAATACCTTCTTTGCCAGGCAACATAAAGGTTACTACACCGGAGGATCTAAAGATGGTTCGCCTCAAAGAGCGAGTTGCCGAAATTCGGATGGGGCACGGCTACGATGTCCACAGGTTGGTCAGTGGGCGCGCGCTTACAATCGGCGGTGTGGTAATTGAGCACGAGAAGGGACTCCTGGGCCATTCAGATGCGGATGTTGCAACTCATGCAGTAGCGGACGCCATACTCGGCGCGGCGGCGCTTGGGGACATAGGCAAACACTTCCCCGACACGGACCCCGGATTCAAGGGGGCGGATTCGTTGATGCTTCTGAGGGAGGTTGCGGGCATTGTCGCGGCTGAGGGCTATGGCGTGGCGAATGTGGACATAACAATCGTCGCGCAGCGTCCGAAGCTCGCCCCTCACATACCAAAGATGCGCGAAAAGCTTGCTGCGGCGCTACAAATCGGTGTAGAGAGGGTGTCCGTTAAGGCTACGACCACCGAAGGGCTCGGCTTCGAGGGTCGGGAAGAGGGGATAAGCGCTCACGCGGTAGCGCTGCTTGAGGCCAAATAGCCAACTATTAAGTTGATTAAAATTCGCTGGATATCCTTCCCTTTAACCTTATCACAGCCGAAGAGTGCAGCTGGCTGACCCGCGACTCGGTCACGCCCAGTTGCTCTCCCACTTCCCGCATTGTCAACTCCTTAAAGTAATAGAGCTCTATTACCTCCCGCTCGCGCTGCGGGAGCGAGTCGATATTTTTAGCAAGGAAGCTCTTTATCTCATCCGTTTCGAGTATGTTGGATGGCCCGTTCTCCGGCGCGTCCGGTATGAACTCGCCAAGCTCGGCCTCCTCTTCATCATTCTCGTCGGATTTTGCGCGGTTCAAAGAGAGCAGCGAAAGCCCACGGGCTTTGTTCAAGAGGTCTCTTAACTGTTCGATTGATATGCCGAGCTCTTTGGCTATCTCTTCATGGGTGGGGGGATGTCCAAGGCGCTGCTCAAGGGCCTTCACCGCCTTCGTCATCTCTTTTTCACGGCGGCGCACAGAGCGGGGCGCCCAGTCCTGGCTCCTTAGGTAGTCGAGCATGGCGCCGCGTATGCGAAATTCGGCATATGTGCGAAACTTCACCCCCCTGTCAGGGATGAACTTTTCGACGGCGTCTATGAGGCCGAGGACTCCGGTGTTGAAGAGGTCCTCGCTCTCGACGTGGGCGGGGAGTCGGGCGCGTAGCCTGTCGGTCACGTATCGCACCAGCGGAGTGTACTCAATTACGAGCTCTTCACGGGTGGCTGAGCCGAACTTTTTATTTTGCTCCCCCCCACCAGATGTTGAGGGCTCGGTGTCGTTACTCATGCCGGTAAATCTAGCAAGGGGTGTCTTTGTAGTCAATCACTGTGAAGAGAGGGGGTAGGAGGAAAATCCGTGCCCCGGGGAGGGGTTGTCTTGGATTACGCGTAAATCCCAACGTTGACAAGGGAATTTAATTCCAAGCTCCTCCCTTCTGCCTTCCAGCAGGAGGGAAATCATCTTTGTCATTGGTCGCTCGGCGACCACCACCACCTCGACCCTCTCCTTCGAAGTCCTATAAAAAATGGCATTCACGAGGGGGTAGGCGCTCAGCTCCTCCGCGATTAGCCAGAGGTGATTTAAAATATCGCTGTAATTACTTGAAAACCCGTAGAGGGTGGAAGGGTTCGGTTTGTCGCCAAAATGGGCCGCAGCACGCCTTTTTAGCGCTTTTTTTCGCCGCTCGCTGCTGTGGGAAAGCTGGAAGCGGCGCCTTGGTGTGCGTCGAGAGAGATTCATGATTTCAGCGTACCCCCACTTCCAAACATTACAAATACTTACTTCGCTTGACGCTTGACGCGTAACTTTGTTCAAATATTCATTTGGTTAAAATGATGGGCCAGCGGAGAAAATCTTTGAGAGGTTTTAAAGGCAATGTCGAAGAGCGGTATGAAATAGCCGGGATAAACGCCCGTGGCGCTTCTCTTTTTACTGACGCCTACCGTCGATGGCAGAGTGGATTGGCGAAAACCATTCCCTGGGATGAAATCGGCGCGCCCGATGAGGGCGAGCTTGTAGAATTTGATGATCTGGAGGGACATGGGGCGGAGGGGCTGGACCGCTTTGGCGAACTCGTCTGGATCATCTTGAACGGCGGGCTTGGCACCTCCATGGAGGTTACCCACGCTAAAAGCCTCTTGAAGGTAAAAGGGGAGGAGAACTTCCTAGATCTGGTAATGGATTTTCTCTCCAAAGTGCTGAGCCGCACAGGGAAAAAAATTCCTCTGATGTTGATGAATTCACCCGCAACACGGAGGGATTCTTTGGCAGCGATGGAAAAATATGGAGATATCACCGGCGACGAAAGATTGCCGATGGATTTTTTGCAGAATTTTTTCCCCAGAGTCGTCGAGGAGGATGGAAGCCTCTTCGGGGAACCTGCTGACGCTGAAAGCTGGGCTCCGCCGGGTCATGGCGACCTTTATGAGGCGATATACGGAAGCGGCGTTTTAGATAAGCTTTTAGAGTCGGGAAAGCGCTGGGCTTTTATATCCAACGCGGACAATATGGGCGCGGCACCGTCTCCCCGCCTCCTGGGGTATATCTCAAGCCGGTCGATACCCTTTGTTATGGAGGTGACCGCGCGCACCGAAGCGGATGTAAAGGGGGGGACCCTCGTA
>PKTU01000087.1 GCA_002869005.1 Deltaproteobacteria bacterium | reverse complement strand
GAGGGGGAATGGTTCCAGTTACGGCCCTCTGTATTTCAAGCGCGCTAATCGCCGTTCTCTGTTATTGGCGGTTGCTTGTAAATTGGCCTGCCCAAGCAACTGAATAAAAAAGGCCCCGCCAACAGCGGAGCCTTATAGGGTGGTTCATTAAATGCCGATCATGTTTTCGATGTCTTGCCCTGAACCAACTCCTCCATCAGCTCCTTTACCGAAGTGATCTTATCTACAAGCGCTGCTAGCGCGCCCACGGTATAAAGAGAGGGCTCATCTTTAGTGCCCTTATAACCAGCTGAGCTCAATAGGCCGTTACATATACAAAAAAAGCGTTCGGGCAACTCTTTGGCGAGGCACTTCCCGCCCATCATTGCGTAGCCTTTGTCGCAAATCGCCTTTCTCATGCCGCTCAATGTTTCCTTGAGCATAGGCGATTCCTTGAGGATCCTGAATGGAAGCCCGCATGGGCTGCCAGGCTCGGTGGCGACCATAATATCCTCCTCCGAGCATCTCACCAAGGCATCCTTGAAGTTATCAGAGGCCTCGCTCTCCTCTGTAGCCAGGAAACGTGTGCCCATTTGCACCCCTGCGGCGCCGAGGTCCAGGAAGCGGTGAATATCCTCATGGTTGTATATTCCGCCGGCTGCTATTACAGGGAAATTGCCGAAGTCGCGGGCGACCTCCAGACAATCCTCAACCAGATTTTCCAGCTTGGTATCGGGGGATTCTATCTCCGCCAAAGACTTCCAGCCAAGGTGACCTCCCGCAAGGGGCCCTTCAACTATAACCGCATCCGGCGTTCTTCCAGCCTTCATCCAGCGCTTACAGATGAGCCTCAACGCCCTGCCCGATGAAGTTATGGGAATAAGCTTTGTCTTCTCACCGTTTGGGTGCTCGTTTACGATCTGAGGGAGCTTCACCGGCAGGCCGGCACCTGAGATAATAACGTCTACCGCGGCGTCTAGCGCTCCAAGCACTGATTTTGCGTATGTGTTCTCAAGGGCTACCATAATGTTTATGGCAATTGGGGTCATCCCCTGCTTGGCCTTTTCGATCTCAATGGCGCAGGCTTCACGGATGCCCACCTTGCGGCCAATTCGTTCTGACACGAGCCTGTCCAGACCGGCGCTGGAGATGGTGCCAAGTCCCCCGCAGAGGGAGACCGCCCGGGCTAGTCTGGATAGGGATACGCCTACGCCCATGCCGCCTTGAATTATCGGCACGGGAAAGTTCAAATTTCCAATTTTAAATGAGGGTAGTTCCATTTACCTGACTCTATTGATGAGGGTTTAGCCTTTATCATTCCAACTTTTTCTTTACCGGTCAAGAATAACAGAAAAGCGGAAAAGAAAATCGATAATTCAGAGTGTCACGTCAATAAAAGGGCGATCCTGCAAAGGAATCTGCGCAGGGTCGAAGTTTGAGACCGCATACTCAATCTGTTTTTCGGGCGGCGCGCCGGAAAGCTCGGCTGGTGGCTTATGTCCCAGAAATGCGAGCACTCCCTCCATCAATTTTCCTGCATTCTGAATGTCAAATCCAGCCAAGGCCAAGCCGACAAGATTGTCTCTTTTTGAGAGCTTGCCTCCATCCGGAGCAGTTACCAGTGGCAAATGTCCATAAAGGGGGGTGGGGTGGCCGAGGAGGCGTTGCAGCAAAATCTGTCTAGGCGTTGAGGCCACAAGGTCATTGCCTCTAATGACCTGGTTGACTCCAAAGATGGCGTCATCGACGGTAACCGCCAACTGGTAGGCGAAGATCCCGTCAGCGCGTTTAACTACAAAGTCGCCGCTTGTATGGGCAAGGTTCCACCGAAGTTCGCCGCGCAGGAGGTCGTCAAATATTATCGTCTCGTCGGGTACTTTTACTCTGTAAGCGCGTGGCTTTTGCCCCGGTGCCAGACCATTGCGGCAAGTGCCCGGGTATATGGGGCCCTCCTCTCCCTTATGGGGCGCCGAGGCGAGGGACCTAATCTCTTTTCTCGTGCACCCGCAAGGGTAAGCCGCGCCTGAGTCAAGAAGGATCTTGAGAGCATCCTCATAGAGGTCTCCCCGTGACGACTGGTAGATGACCTCGCCATCCCATTTCAATCCGAAAAGCTCAAGGGTCCTTAAGATGTCATCTGCTGAACCGGGAACCACCCTGGGGGTGTCAAGGTCCTCCATACGCATCAGCCAAAGGCCACCAGCTGCTTTGGCGAATAGGTAACTTCCCGTCGCGGCTACCAAAGAGCCCAGATGCAGTGGCCCCGTGGGGGATGGCGCAAACCTCCCCACTATATAGTCTGGATTCATCTAAAGGGGCAGGCTCCCCTCGACAGTGGTCATATCGACTATGGGCAACACGGGGGCGTCATCACCCAGAAGGTAATTTGCCACAGCCTGGGGGTATCCCCTGTATCTTAAGGTAGCCCTTACCTTCAAAGGGCCCTTACTTTCCTTTGGCACGATGAAAGAGTATTCCCTGTCCGCGTAGCCTTTTGGGGGAATAGTTTTGTTGTAAGTGAAGCGCTCAATCTCCCAGGGTTTTATTGTGTGGTGGCCCTCCGAGTCGACGGCCTCGACCCCAAAGAGGTCCGCCCCCGCCTTTATATTCCCTTTATCGTCGAGGTCGCCCAGGGTGTAAATGATTTTGCCCTCGTCATCGGTGATTTTGATATCGAGCCATACCTGCCTTACCTCGGTCAGGCTTGTGGGCAGGTTGTGCCCGGCGCCTACGTTGTTTACCCGAACGTTGACTCTCGTGATTCCATCCACGCTGGCCTTTTCGGGTAGTGTAAGGTCTAGTCTGGCCGCCGATTTCAACCTTTTTTTGGCTATCTCGGCGTGTTTGTCCGCGCCGAGAAGCGCGGTCACCGTAAAATTAGCGCCCACGAACTCATGGGTGAAAATATTTTCGCGTTCCTTTGAAAAGCCTGTCGCTTTGCCGGGATTTTTGGGCCGTGTGAGTGTTTTTGCCGTCTCAATTGCTTTTTCTATGGGCATCATGTGGCAGTCCTGGCAAATGATGCCTTTTTGTGCATAGATGGAAAACTTCCATTCGTTGTAAGTGTTTTCTATGTGGAAGTTATTGGCGGGGTGAAAAACGTTGTGGCAGTTGCCGCAAAACTCCGCCTTGGTATGAAGCTCTGAGTATTCCGCCTGATGCCACATCGGCTCAGCGTCTTTGAACGGCCCTCGCATCACCTTGCTCGGTCTGACGACAATTGATGCGTTTTGAGGCATATTGGTCGGAGTTTCAAGCATCGAAGTGCCCACTATGGAGTGGCAGAGGTGGCATTGGACTCCCTCGCGCGCGATCTCGCTCATCTGGAAGTTGCCCTCGTCGTCTCGTGTAACCTCTCCGGCCAAGGTGCCTACGGCGGTGTGGCAACCGGCGCAAAGATTTTCGGTTCCCTCGCCCCCCTCCTCGGCGGCCAGCTTCCAAAGCGCTGTAAAGATCGGATCTTTTATGGCATTGGAATGCATTGAACCATTCCACTCGTTAAACAAATCCCTGTGGCAACCGGCGCACTTTTTTGGCGGATAGAAATCCGAAGAGGGTACAGGTTCACCGGTGTCGGAATTTATCAGGCTTGGAAAAAATGGGAATTTCTCGTCGATTGAAGCGAAAGCGGGTGCTAAAAAAATCGCCGTTGATAACAGGATGCTCGTTAAGACTGTGAATCTCATCTGTTGCTCCATTCCTTTCACGGTCGTCGATGGTGTAAATTATATGGGCCTAATGGTCCCTCTTTCTGATAAAGTTCATTATTCCTGGCTATTATAGCAGCCGCAGCTTGCTAATGCGTTAAATATCATCGGAGATTAAGCATTGGGCCGAAAAGAGATGCCGGAGAAGATTCTGAGAGCGCTCGTAGCCTTCTCATGCCTGACCCCGGTGCGTTGGGTAGGCAAGAAGCTCTCATATAACAAATATATCCTTCCAAGAGGGGCGGTAGTCGAGAGCGTATGCCAGAGGGTTATTAGTTTTTACGCGGAGCGGAAGGTGGAGGCGGCTCTGGTGTCTCGTACGGCCAAGACATACCAAGGCTTATATTTTAGAAACCAGATAAAGAACCTAAAAGATACGCTTTCCGATGAGACCTTCGAGGCCCCGGAGCTGAGGGAGAAGCTGAACGGCCGCCTTGCTCGCTACAGCAATGATAAGGAGGAACTTTCGAGCTGTGACGGGCCGAGGGAGACCATAGCGTTCCTCGCCAGATATTACGCCGAAGATATTGCCGCCGATTTCGAACCGGCATTTTTCAGCATATTTAAATATATGGCTTATAGGCTCTTTCCAAACTTCGCAAGCTCTATCCAAACCTCGGAAAACGGTGAGGGGACCTTTGAGGAGATACGGGAGTTGATGTGGAAAGCCCCCGTTCTCTTCATGCCGAACCACATATCAAACGCGGACCATATCCCAATATGCATGACGATGAACCAGAAGAAGCTGCCCCAGCCGAGAATCGCAGTTGGAGCCAACCTCTTTCGCGGCATATCGGCGGTGCTGCTCTCAAGGGTCAACGGCTACAAGATCAGGCGTGAATATGTAGGTCAGGCTAAAGGCGTACTCGGGGGTATAAAATGGTTTCAAAACCCGGTCTATAAACATGTGCACACAGAGTATCTAAAGCAGGGCTGGGATAACAACGAACCGCTTATGTTCTATATCGAGGGCACGCGATCTCGAGATGGCTCCCTCGGCAAGCCCAAGCTGGGAATACTGGGTGACGCCCATGAATACGTCGTTGAAACAGGGCGCACTGTTTACGTAGTGCCAATATCCATCTCATACTCTATAGTCCCTGAGGACAGGGAGATCGAAGCCAGTAGAAAGGGCGAGAATATCTCCCATAAGGACCTTCTCTCTCAACTGCGGGGCATGGACCGAGGATTTAAAAAATACGCTTCCGGCGGCATACATCTTCGTTTTTCACCTCCGATGCCACTTGGAGTTGAGACTAAATCCATCTCCTCTTTCGCCTCAGAGGTCATGGAGACGATATCCTCAGAGATAGTTACGACGGCGACCTCCGCATTGGCTGCATCAATATTGAAGGTAAAGCATAAGACCATTACAGGAAGAACATTTCACGTAAACGATTTGATAGAAGATTTCAAAACTCTACTTGATAAGCGAATTTCCGGAAAAGGGACCCCCGAGGAGCAGCTTTCAGGTGCAATAGATATCTTTGAGGGGCGTGGTTTCATTAAAGATATCGGCAATGCGGAGACATTCGAGCTCTTGGACGAGTCTTTAATCCTCCAATATGCCAACCGTATTGCACATAAGGTAGAGTGGTTGTAATTTGTCGATAATTCTGCCAAGTTTTTGCCGAAATATTCAAAGGAATTTGTAAAATGGTGAGGCTTTTCTCCCCTAAAAACGCTTACACCTCCCCAGGGGTGGGAGAAGCGGGGGAATTGCATTTAAAAACTATGGGTGACGATGGGCTCATCCTCATGGTTTGCGGGGTCACTATCGCTGAAGATGAGTCCGTCGCGGCTCCTTTGGCGGATCTTGATGTGGGGGCGTCGCTCTGCCCCATATGCTTTGGCCCTCTAACCAGCGGTGTCGGCGAGCCGATTGGGGAAAAGGGCATCTTCACCATTCCGGTAAGCGGCCTCAGATTTCAAGAGGGCGAAGAGTTTCACGTAAAATTCCTTAGCGACGGGGACCACGATGTTATGGCGTGCGGCCTCACCGGGCTCTCCTCCGGAGAGGTGGAAACCCCACTAAAGCATATCCCTCGGTCCAAGCTCTGCGCAGGCTGCTTCGGCCCCTTTGAGCTTGAGGGTAATTCGACCTCAGATGGTGTTGAGCAGCCGCTAACACCAGATGAAAAGATAGAGAATTTCGAGAAGATAATAGACGAATTTCTTGAAACCGGCGCAGTTCGCTCCATTTCAGTGATGGAGCCGAGAAATGCCGTCGATATACCTCAACACGCCCCTGAAACTCCTGCCCAGGATTTTAATAATTCTGTAGCAATTCCAGATGAAAAGAACTCGCGCAGGGCAATAAAGTACGCGCTCGCAGTTGTAATTTTTATCTTGCTTACAGGAGCCGGATACCTTTTTTGGGGTGGCGATCAATTCACTACGGAGCATCCTGCCGCCGAGGATTCAAAAAGAGAAGTATCGACAACCTCCAGCGGTGGAGGAGAAAAAACGCTTTCAAGAAGGGGAGGTGCAGCTCTAACTGAAGGGCCCGAAAATTCCGGAGAGCCTACGGGCATGGATGAGAAAATACCGCAAACGGACCAAGTCGCTACTATTCCCAAAGAGGCGAAATATGCATCCGAAAAAGAAGCGACTACGGCAGAAAAACAAGAGCAAGTAAGTAAAGAAATTGCAGCTTCGGATGACCGTAACACAGTGGGTGTGGTTTCGCCGAATAACCCCTCTCAGATTAATTATAAAGGGACGAGTTCCTCGCCTGAAGAGGTTGAAACCGAAAAGTCAATAGAGAACCAAACGGATGAAGCGGTCACAATAGCTGAAAAAACCACTGCTTCTAAGGGCGAGGCCGCGTTGGAACAGCCGGCGGTTGCCGCTACCCCGCCCCCGGAAGATGGGGAAATTTCATTTGACGACGTCAGGTTGGAGGAGTGTGTCGGCAGCGCCCTCGCTGCAAGTGCCGAGGGAGAGATATCCTACGATGCTTTCCTGGCTCTGGATTCTCTGGATTGCTCCGGGCTCGGCATAACTTCAGCCAACGGTATCGAATATTTTTCCGGATTAATCAAGGTTGACCTTTCGGACAACTTAATCTCCGATGTGTCGCCCCTATTGGCGCTGCCAAAACTTGAGCAGCTTGACCTCTCAGGAAATAAAAACCTCGCATCTTTACCGGATGCCGGTTTCCCCTCGGGCGTGTCGGTAGATTTGAGCGGCACACCTGTAGGGGAATAAACTAAAAGATAAGTTAGGGCAGGAGTTCTTCCTTGAACTTTTCCAAGCCCATCTCTTCAATTAGCTTCCAGAGGCGCTTCTTCTCATCCTTTTTCAGGTACCAGTTGAAAATGTCATCGACAAGCGCGGCAGCAGCTTCGTCATCAAGCTCTGTAGCGATTATTTCAGCGATATGGGGCTTGCTTCCGCCTGCGCCGCCTACCGCCACCTTCCAGCCCTTTGGTGTGCCAATCAAGCCGATATCTTTTATACAGACTTCGCTACAATCGTTTACGCACCCTGAAACCCCCATCTTGAACTTGTAGGGCAGGGGCGTGCCGTGGTAGCGCTCATTTAGCTCTAAACCTACCTTTATAGAGTCCTGCTGGCCCCTTTTGCAGTATGTGGTTCCGGGGCAGATTTTGACCGAGCGCACACAAGGACCTATTACCCCGCTGGGAACCAGCGAAAGATCCTCCCAAATAGCGTCGAGGTCATCCTCCTCAATGCCGATAATTGCAATGCGTTGGGCGCTGGTCAACTTGAGTGCTGCCGCGCCATATTTTTCAGCCACCTCAGCAATTTCTCGTAGCTGCGCGGGTGTAGTCAGCCCTGCCGGAATTGGTGGGGCTATTGCAAAAGTTTCGCGGTCACGTTGCACTATAGCGCCTTTTTCCAGAATATCCTTTTTCACAACAACCTCCCAATTATTGAAAAAACCGCCATCGGATTCGATGTAAGCGGATTAGGTATATTAGCCAATAATAGAGGTGGGGTCTACCGGTGGTTGGGAAAATGGGCGATTGACCCTTCTTCCTCCCTCAATTAAACTCCCACCTTTAGTGAGTTTTTAAAGGAAGGCTTTATGAATACGAAAATTATTTGGAAAAATCTGGAGTCGGCGATCGCTGCCATGGAGACCCCAGGTGGCGATTACAATTTGAAGCTGGAGACCGTTATGGCCGGGGTCGAGCTTTTATATGAATGCCCTACCGCCGAAATTTTGGAAAACGCTTC
>PKTU01000045.1 GCA_002869005.1 Deltaproteobacteria bacterium | reverse complement strand
GGGGGAGCTTTGGTGACCCTCCTGGGCTGGAGGTCCATTTTTTACATATCCGTTCCCTTGGGGCTGGCTATGTACGTGTTGGTCAGATTGAGATTAAAGAGCGAATGGGCGGGGTCAAAGGGGGAGGGATTCGATTGGCCCGGAACTTTAGTTTATTCGCTTTTGATAATGTTCGTAGTGGTTGCAAGCTCAAAGGTTGAAGAGCGGTCTTTATGGTGGCTCTTTTCCGTTGGAGGCATAACGCTTTTGGGAGCCTTTATCTTTACCGAGATGAAGGCGAAATCTCCGCTGCTCGACTTGGGGCTATTGAGGCGAAACAAAGTATTTGCATTGAGCAGCGTAGCCACGTTGTTGAACTATGCGGCGACCTTCGGCGTCACCTTCTTTTTAAGCTTATACCTTCAATATGCAAAGGGTCTCAGCCCTGCGAGGACGGGTCTGCTACTGGTCATTCAGCCTGCATTTCAGTCTATCTTTTCACCCTACTGTGGAAAGCTATCTGACCGCTACCCCGCAGATCGCTTGGCTACTTACGGCATGGCTATATGCGCTGTGGGGTTGGGGCTTGCCGCAACGATGAGCCCTGAAACCCCTCTTGTCTTTATCGGCATTATATTGATTGTTCTGGGCATCGGCTTCGCTCTTTTTTCATCTCCCAATACCAGCGTCATCCTGGGCAGCGTGCCTTCAAGGCAGCTCGGCGTTGCCTCGGGATTTTTAGCCACCATGAGGGCGCTGGGCATGATGTTCAGCATGACCATAATTACATTGCTGCTCTCTGTCTTCATGGGTGATTTGGCGATTTCCGCTGAGACCCTGTCGACCTTCATGGATTCTATGAAGATCTCCTTTGTGATTTTTGCGTTACTTTGCGTTTTGGGGATATTCTGCTCTCTGGGGAGGTGGGAGCGAAAAGGGTAGAAATTTTATGAGGGGATAAAAGGTTTGGGCCGGCAGATAAGGGAGTTACAAATTACTGCTTAGAGCTTCAATGAAGCAGCCACCCCCTCCCCCGCCGCTGCTTGAAGCAGGCTTTTCCGAGTCGCTGCCGGAGCAGTCCTGATCTATCCCATCCCCGGGAATGTCTAAAGCTCCGGGGTATATAGTGGCTGCGGAGTCATCGCAATCCTCAATATGGCACTTTGTCCCGCCTACGAAATAACCATCGTTATCCTCATCCATGCAATCGGCTGGTGCAAGGCTGAGGTAAGCTGCATAGAGGTCTATTAGTCCATATCCGGATGCATCGTCCGGACCCGTTGTGTAGATGTCTACGGCGGTTTCTTTTAGCGCCGCCTCAATTTCCGCAATACTACGCTCGGGCCAGGCGGAGAGTATGAGCGCGACTCCCCCACTTAAATGCGCCGCCGCGGCGGAGGTTCCCCAAACATACACATAAGGATATGGGTTTGTTCCTCCCAAGGTTAAATCAGAAGTAAAGACGTTCCATGCGCCTGGAGCGGTAAGGTCTGGGAATATATCTTCGGAGCAGGGGTTCGGGCCACGACTGGAGAAGGTTGCCACCGTATCTTCCTCGGTCGAGGCTCCAACGGAGATAGCATTTGAATTGTTCGCGGGGCTCACGCTGCTCCACGTACCGGGGCCGAAATTGCCTGCCGCAAAAACCATGGCGATGTCTGCGGAGGCGAACAGATCGAGATATGGTTCCAGGTCGCGGAGACAAAAACCTATATCGGTGGTAAAGCCCCAAGAGTTGTTTATGACATCCGGCATATCGTCCGTTAAGGGGTCGCCGTCGGGGTCAAGCAGCCAATCGTAGGACCTCATTATATCCGCAAGGGTTCCATTGCCATTGTCATCGTAGATCTTTGCCGCGATCCATGAGCTTTCTGGTGCAGTGCCTATTGCCGTGCCGCTCTCTTCTCCGCCCAATATCAGCCCCAGGATATTGGTGCCGTGACCATCCACGTCGCTAGGTGTAGCGTGCTCGCCATGCGGATCAAACCAGGCATTTTCACCGCCAAGGTACTTTGAAGATACGTCGGGATGTAGCGGGTCGGCGCCTGAGTCAACCAGCGCGACTGTTATTTGATTGCCTTTTATCCCGCGCGCCCAAAGGAGGTCGGCATTTATGCGGCTCAAGTTCCACTCGGCATATACCGGTTCTCCGGCTGGTATGGGTAACCCTCTGTCAAGGGGTATGTTTATGTCCAAAGTTATGCGGCTGACTGAGTCGAGCGCCGCCGCCGCAAGGATGGTTTCACCATCGGCCTCAAAAATGATGGCGTTTGTAGCCCATAGCGGATGAACCTCCGTTGCGCCGTTCTCCTCAAGCCATTTCAAAATTGATGGTTGGCTTGTCGCAGAGCGTTCTTTTAGTTTTTTTATGAGTTCTTGCCGCCGGGCTTTTTTGCTGGGAAGTGATTTTACGGCGCGTAAGGTCTGATTTATTGTTTCGCCATCTTCAAGGTAGATGATCGCCCGCTCTTTTATAGCGTCTTTTGCCTCGGCAGCGGCATGAAGTGGGGGCAGCGCTAAAAGCAGCGCGGCTGAAAAGAGCAATGTTCGGTTAAGGGCAGGTGAACGCATGGTTCAGCAGGTTACTCCACCACTATATCCTCAAGCCTGAAGTCACCGACTACAATTGTTACCTTGTCTCCCTGTTGCACCACCTGGTTCGCGTTGCCGAAGAGCATGAAATAAACCCTGCCTTTCTTAGGTGGATAGGTGGAGCGCATCGGGCCGGCCTTTGCTGTGTTGGGAACCGCCAGCTTTGCGCCGGAGCGTTGGTGGTTAAGTATCGGCGGATATTCACGGCTAAAGAGCATCGCCGCCTTTTCGGGGTCCACGACCTTGAAGCGGAAATCCAGCATAAAACCTTCAGCCGATATCCTGAGGGCCTGAATCTCTATACCCCACTTTTTTTCCAGCTCGGCGCGCTTAGCATCTTCAGCCGAAAATGCCAAGGTGGCTATCAAAAGGGTCGAAATGACCAGCGTAGCGGTAAAAAATATTTTTACGAAGACTCCGTTGTTTGATCTCATCTTTATCTCCAAACGGAGAAGAGGCTGGACGGTGTGCCCGTCCAGCCTCTGGGTTCACTGCCTGAATTGAGAATTACAGCTTAACTATCCAAGAGTCAAGCGGCCCGGAATCAATTGCCGGTCAACGACTGGACAAAGCAGGTGCTGCCGCCGCTTGGATAATTGCCGACCACCATGAAGCCGCCTGGTGATTGCGCGGCATTGGTCAGACTAAGCCTCCTGTCGTAGATAAATAGGAATTTATCCGCGTTTCTCGGAGGAGTCGTCGCAATGGCGTCCTTTGTCTTACCCGGCGGAAGGAGACCACCATACTGCTTCTTTGTGTAGGGGTAAAGAGAGGCATCCTCCGCGATTACTTCACCATACGTTCCTGAGCCAAAGGTAGGCGCGATGGAGCGGAGCCCGGCGTTGACCATCCTGATGAGAAGCTGCCTGTCAGGTGCCGGCGTCGATTGGGGGCCCAATGTCACTACGCGCGATGCGGGGAAGGGTTGCCCGTTTATGAGAAAGTACTGTGGCTGGTAGTCGATTGTGCTCGTGATGCAGTTTTGACAGCCATACTCCCCATTTGCCACTGCTTGGTGGAGGACGGGGTCTATCTCACTGAAAACCAGCAGACCCGCAGTGTTGTAGTGAATTCCCGGGTAAGCCTCGCTAGTGTTGTTGTCGATAACGGCATTATCCTTGACCATTGCGCCATAGAGGCCCATCTGAACCTGAACGGCGGGGTGGCTGCCGCTCTGGTAGAGATATGTGCCGGGGGCGACGTTGTTCCAAACGTAGGTGCGTGATTCACCTACTGCGACCTCCGGTACAAAGGAGCGCGCGCGTTGCCTCCCTTCTCCGTCAATGAAGAAGTCAGGTTGGCCTGCGCCATTTGAAAGCGGAAGCCCCGGAATGATCAGTGAGGTCGGCTCAGTGCCCACAGGGAGTTCGTTTATGAGTGTTATCTCAAGGGTGGAATCTCCCGGAGGCAGCTCTATTACCGGACCGGGTATGGTCGGGTTTGCCGCTTCATCGGGTGTGGCTACTTGATCATAGCCCCACATAACGACTGGTTCAGAGGTTGTGCAGTTTTTATCAAGACATACCTCGTGAATGAACTCCGCCGCCTTCAATGTTATTTGCAGCGCAAATGCCTGAGAACCTCCCAGCACAAGCGCAAGTGCGATGAGCGGAAGGAGGAAAGACTTTTTAATCTTAATCATAGTCATCATCTCTCTACCTCCCCTCTACGGAGGAGCCGTCGGCGCGCATCGGCATAGCTCCACCGCTTCCCGGCGCCGTAACAATGAACATCGTCATCATCCCTCCGGGGAAGATGTCGAAGTTGACCATCTCCTTCTCCGTGTGGGAGTGCCACATATAGGCGAAGCCGCCCTTCGGGTTCAAACCGCCCTCGCCGGGAGGCAAGTTGCCAAGAAGGCCGAGGTAAGGGCTGCCGCTGTAGAAACCACCAAAAGCAAGGTCCGTAGGGTCTGGAAGAACGACGGGGAACGGCTTGCCGTGGTCCGCGGCGGATTCGTGCGGCATCATGTCTACCCAGTCGACGATCCCATCGCCGTTGTGGTCAACGTCGCCGGGGCCTGGGAAATCGTCAAGCGGTTCGACGTTGATATCGCTCTGGTGTCCGTAAACATCCCAGCCGATACCTTCGCCTGTCCAGGTGAAGAGCGAGTCAACAGTGGAGCCGGGCACCATCTGTACCGTGAACTCCTCAACCGCCAGGTCGGCGCCTGCGCCCGGCACGCTCTCAAGAAGGTTGCCGTAACGGCCGACAATCGTTGAATGGTTGCCGTGGGTGTGGAAGGGGTGCAGGTCGCGCCCTGCGTTGGCAAGCCTGATGAGAAGGGTCTGGCCCGCCTCTATATTCGGCATGCAGTTATAAGGCTGATGTGGCAACCACGGCGCATAGTTCGGTGCCATGGTGTCAGGGGCGGAGCGCCCGTTTATCATCCAGATGACAGGCTCCCATTTGGTGTTGTCCACCATGTTCTCCATGCCGAGCTCCATTTGCTCATGGATTACCGGATCAACTTCGGAGAGCAGGAAGAGGAACTCGTCATCGTATGCGGTGTCCTCGCTGTCGTATGCTTGCCCCTGTGTAGCCGAGCGAACGATTATTGCCCCGAAGAGGCCCATCTCGATCTGCAGCTCGGGCCGTGTCCCTGACTGGTACATGTATGTGCCGGGTTTTTCAGCAACGAATGTGTAGGTTACCGCGTTTTTGGCGGGCTCGGCCTCACGTGTAAAGAGACCCTTTTTCCCGCCCTTTGCTGTTACGCTTGCCATTCCGGGAAATATCATTGATACGTTGGTGGCGAGCTCGTTAGTAAGAGTTACGGTAACGGTGTCGCCCTCGTTGACTATGAGGGTCGGGCCGGGATATTGGGCAGGTCCGTCACCATTTGCGTATCCCCAGCTGAGGTAGCTGCCGCCGTCGGGTGTAGTAATGTACCCGGCTTTGGCGGTCAGGTTGAAGCTGGTGCCTTCCAGCCCAACGATCGCTGCCGACGCGGGGATGGCCGACAGCAGGAGGACCACCGCGAGGGCGGCGACCAGACCGCTTAATGCGTTTTTACCATGTCCTATCATGTCGATTCTCCCCATCTCAGTCACCAGCTGTGACTCTGATTTCAGTCATCATTCCACCAAAATCCTCAGTGTCGTTGCTAAGGTAGTTGAGGTTGGTGGTGTAAAGAAAGTACGTTCCGGGCGGTACGGTTGAAGTGTCAAGAAGCACGTCTACAGCCTCGCCGCCGCCAAGAGTTATAGATGTAGTGTCGTAGTAGAGGTTTAGGCCGGTAGGACCACGAAGAAGCTTTGCGTCCTTACCTATAACCTTCATCTTCATCCCCGTCACCGCGAGGGTGTAAAAGCGGGTGACGTTGAGGTTTGAGAGCCGCAGGAGAACCTTATCCCCCTGCGTTGCCTCTACCAGGGAGTTTAGAGGCTGTGAGTTGACCCCGTTGTTCTCCTCAAGGGTGGCGATTCGGTCGGGCCCGACGGTATCGGGGTACCCTCTGCCGTTTAGCATCGCGTATTTATCAGTCATAAGCGCGAAAGGAAGAGGTTCCGTTCCCATTGAGGCATCATGGAAATCAGGGTCAAAAGAGCCTAACTGTATCGGGAAATCGACATCATAGTAGGTTGAGCCGTCACCGTCATTGTAGGCGTACTTATTGTTTGTATGGTGAGTGAAGCCGTTTAAGTCCGTAAGGTCGGGCAGCATATCCTGATACGGCAGTATGTATAGGTTGCCAAGCATGCCCATCTGCATATGCTCAGTGGCCTCGACGTGGCAGTGGTACATGTATGTGCCGGGGCCGGGTGAAGTATAGAAGTATGTGAGCGACGCGCCCATGTTAACCGCAATGGATGCATCCGGCACGCCGTCGAAAATCGAAGCGGCGTTTGGGTAACCGTGCCAGTGGACGGTGTGGGGGTCGAAGAGGTCTGGACGGTCCATCATGCCGACGTTGGTAAGGGTGAGGTAAAGCTTCTCACCCTCCCTCAGGTATATCGTCGGTGCGGGGAATACTGCGGCCCGCATACCCTGCATCAGGGCCATGTCCATATCCTCTATGCCAGTCAGGTCCGAGTAGCTGAAAATGTATTGAAGCTTCCCGTCGGCCATCTGTGTGTACCCATCTCCGGCCGAGAGGTGCATGCATACATTGTCGTTGTCAACAAGACCATCCATGTTCGTATCTATCCCGTCCGTATCGGGGGGACATTGTACTCCGACGTTGGCTACGGCGGGGGTTGCCGAGAGCAACATTAGCGCCGCAACCAGGCAGAGCCCGCTTGCAAAACGTGTGTCTCGCATTCCCTGCTCCTTTCTTTTGTTGCGATTTTTCTTCATCGCTGGCTCCACCTTAATGGCTTCCAATGAGGGTTTCGATAAAGCATGCTGAACCTCCGTCGCTCTCAGCTGTGCTCATTGTAGAGCTGTCGCCGGAGGTCGTATCGGTTGTTGCCGCTGTTGCAGTGTAGCTTTCGAGCAGCGGACCTACTGTGCCTACCGGGCCTGGGCCTCCGCCAGTTGAGTAGTCGCCGGTGTAGGTCAGCGGCCAGTAGCGGATGTCAATGAAGTTGCCGCCTTCGTCGAAGGCTGCCGCCACATTGAACGGGGTGATTGCCTCTGGGACGAAGAGCCCCGGTGTGCCTGTGTTGAAGTAAGGCATTACAAAGCCTGGGTCGGTGCTCGCATTGGGCGTTCCCGCCTCACCTGGGTAGAGCGTGTTGTCGGTGAGGATTGAACCCTGTGGGTTGAGCATTGCAGCCATGCCGACAACGCCGAGGTCATTGTATAGCGGGTCGGCGTCTTTCATCATAATCGGGCTCTGTCCGTTGAAGATATCGACGTTGGGGTCGATCTCGAAATACATCGAGCGGTTTTGCCAGATTATATTGGTGGCAAGCACCGGGTCGGAGAAGAGGCTTCCGTTGGGTGCCGGCAGACCCGGATCTATCGCCGCCGCCAGGGCCAAGGAGTGGGCGTATGAAACTATACCTGCGACCTGCGGCATGGACTGCTGCGGTATAGCTTGAGGAAGGAAAGCGGCTCCGGTTGTAGCGGTGGAGTCATTCCTCGCGATTGTGTTGTTTGAGATATTTACATTTGCGGCGTCCTGCAATGAAAGCGCGCCGCCTGCCATACCCGCGACGTTATTGACTATCTGGTTGTTGGTAATGGAGATCATGTTCCAGTTAGCCGGGTTGTCAGGGTTGTCTGCAACATCACGCCCGTTGATGCGCTCAAGGCGTATGCCGCCGCCATCTCCGGCACCTGCATGGTTGCCCTGAATGACGTTTGAGTCGATGGTCACCCAGCCGCTGCCTTTTGAGAGGGGATTGGGGCCCTGAGGTGCGCCTCCTCCGATGTAGATGCCGCCGCCGTTAGGCGAGAGGCCCTGGTCGAAGGATTGGTTGAAGGCTATGAGGTTTTGGTTGATCATGCCGTCGCTTATGCCAAGCTGGCCGATGCCGCCACCGCTACCCTGGGTGAAGTTGCCGCAGATGAAGTTGGAGGTTATCTGGTAATTGTTGGCGCCCGTGCAAATTGATACGCCGCCGCCTACACCATCCTGACCCGCGTTGTTCCTTATGTGGTTGTTTGATATGACGACGTTGTTGTTCTCGCTTGAGGTGTAGAAGATGTCGCCACCTGCGTTCTCAGCGGAGAGGAAGGGGTGTCCAAGTCTTACGCCGCCGCCCCAGAAGCCGGCATTGCCGAAGACCTTGTTGTTGGTAATTCTTAGGTTGTCTGCGAACCCGTTGACGAATATGCCGCCACCGAAGTCAGC
>PKTU01000145.1:868-83732 GCA_002869005.1 Deltaproteobacteria bacterium | reverse complement strand
GGCTCCTTTGATGCCACTTTCGATGTGGAGTTGGAAGAGGGGAGCAACTTTTTTACGGTGACTGCGGCGGACAATGAGGGTATCTTCACGACCCGCTCATTTCACATTTACCGGGCTGAGGGCGGCGAAGATCTCGCCCTGGCCACCGGCACCGGCCATTGATGGAGAGAAGAACCGATACATGAATGACATTACACACTCCGGCTTTGTGGCGATAGTAGGCCGCCCCAACGTCGGAAAGTCCACGCTGCTCAACCGCTTTGTCGGTGAGAAGCTGGTGATCACCTCACCCAAACCGCAGACCACGAGAAACCGGATAACCGGCATAATAAACCGGGGAAGGGCTCAGCTCGTCTTCTTCGACACTCCAGGTGTTCACTCCTCGGAGAAGCTGTTCAACCAGTACATGACAAAAAAAGCTCTCTCCACCCTCTCCGAGGTGGAGGCGGTCCTCTTCATGGTGGATTCCACCAAGGGGATAACCGACGCAGAGAAGATGATCGCGGAGAAGCTTGGCGAGGTAGACGGGAAAAAATTCCTCGTCGTCAACAAGGTGGACACCGGCAGGTGGCGCGGTACGGATTTCTCTGCGCTCGGCGAATTCGACGGGGTTTATGAAATCTCAGCCCTGAAGGGCGACGGGGTTGACGGTCTTTTGAGCCGCCTCGCGGAGGCCATGCCCGAGGGGCCGGTATACTACCCCGATGATGCCATAACCGACCGACCGGAGCGCTTTATAGCGCAGGAGTACATCCGCGAGAAGGTTTTCGAGCTCACCGGCGAGGAGCTGCCCTATTCGGTGGCCGTCACCGTCGAGTCCTGGGAGGACAAGCCTGCGAAGAACGTATCCGTCGTATACGCCACCATTCACGTCGAGCGCAATAGCCAGAAGGCGATAATCATCGGCAAGGGCGGGCAGATGATCAAGGAGATCGGGAAACGCGCCAGAAAAGACCTTCAAGAGCTCCTTGGCACCAAAGTATTCCTCGACCTGCACGTGGGGGTCGAGCGCAACTGGACGAAATCCCCACACCAGCTGAAGCGTTTCGGCTATGACGACGGTGACCGATGAGCCTCGTAGCGATAGTAGGCCGACCCAACGTAGGCAAATCCACCCTCTTTAACCGACTGGTTGGCCGTAAGACCGCCATAGTAGAGGACGTTCCCGGTGTCACGCGCGACAGAAACTATGCCGACGCGGTGATAGAGGGACATCCGGTAACCCTTGTCGATACCGGTGGCCTTGAGCCCTACAACGAAGATGAGCTTGCGGCGTCGATGGCGGGGCAGGCGGAGCAGGCAGTGGTGGAGGCTGACCTCATCCTCTTCGTAACGGATGCCCATGAGGGAATACTCCCCGTCGACTACGAGGTAGCCGACTTTTTGAGAAAGCGCGCAAAGGATGTGCTCCTCGTCGTCAACAAGGTGGACGGGCGCAACTGGGAAGCTTCTGCGGGGGAGTTCTATTCCCTCGGCTTTGAGAACGTACTGCAAATATCGGCGGAGCATAAGCTTGGCATCTCAGAGCTGACCGAAGAGATGGGCAGCCGCCTGGAGGGCGCGACTCCCACGGAGGCGCCGGAGGAGGGCGCTACCAGGGTAGCGATCCTGGGGCGTCCGAACGTGGGTAAATCCTCCTTCGTCAACAAGATACTGGGTAGCGACCGCGTGGTTGTCAGCCCCGTCGCCGGTACGACCCGTGACGCGGTGGACACCCGCGTCATAGTTGAAGAGCGCCCTTACATCCTTATAGACACCGCCGGCATAAGGCGGAAGTCGAGGGTTGAAAAGCGCGGCGTCGAGCGCTGGTCGGTGTTAAAGGCGATGCGCGCCATCGACCGTGCCGAGGTCTGTCTCCTCATGGTGGATGGAGAGGAGGGGGTCACCGATCAGGACCTTCGCATTCTCGACCTCATATTGCGCGCCGGGCGAGGGATAGCTATCTGCGTCAATAAATGGGACCTGGTCGAAAAGGACGGCAAGACCTTCGACAGGATGAAAAAAGATCTCGCCGTAAAACTCGGCCCCCACCGCCACGTACCCGTTATATCGATATCCGCCCTCACCGGGCTTAGGGTCAGGAAGGTCTTCGAGATAATCGATTCGATTCACGGTGAATGGCAAAAGCGGATCTCCACCAGCAAACTCAACGACTTCATGGAGGAGACGATGCGCATTCTCCCCCCGCCGGTCGTCGGGCGAAAACGTACGCGCATATACTACGCGACTCAGGTCGCTACAAAGCCACCCTCCTTCACGGCATTTTCAAGCTATCCGGAGGGGATACCTGTCAACTACGAGCGATATCTGGTAAACCGCCTCAGGGAGGTCTTCGGTTTTGAAGGCGTTCCGGTGCGTTTCTTCTTTAGAAAGCGCAAACGCCCGGGGGACAACTCCGGGGATTGAGGTGGCCGACAAAGAGAAGGGAGCTTTTTTCTATGCCTGGTTACCTGACACTCCCCAAAGATGAGTTCAAGGGGCGCGTAGCGCGCCTACAGTCCAACCTCGCCGCCGCCGGTCTTGGCGGCGTGCTGCTTATCCAGAATACCGACCGCTATTATTTTACCGGCACCCTTCAGTCTGGATTCGTGGTAATCCCGGTAAAGGGTGACCCCCTCGTAGCTGTGCGAAAAGATTACGACCGAGCTGTGGCAGAGTCGGCCTGGCCCGTGACCAAGCTTGCCTCAACACGCGGCCTCGCCCACCTCGTACGGGAGACCTTCGGCGAGTTGCCCTCCCCGCTGGGAATGGAGTACGACGTGCTCCCCGTAAAGCAGGCGAAGATGATGGAAAAACTTTTCGAGGGGGCGGAGTTCGCCGACGCATCGCATCAGATTATGTATACCCGCGCCATAAAGAGCGAGGAGGAGATTGACGCCATACGCATCGCCTGCGAGCAAGTCGACCGCGCAGTCTCCATGGTAGCGGGCATCGTCAAGCCAGGTATGACCGAGCGGGAGCTCTCCGCGAGAATTGAGTATGAGCTTAGACTCTCGGGCCACGCGGGGCGTATAGAGATGCGCGGCTTTAACCAATGGATATTCTATGGACACGTTCTCTCCGGCAGGGGGGGCGGCGAGCCCAGCGGCTTCGACATGCCCACCTCGGGTATCGGCGCGTCTCCATTTATCTCCCAGGGAGCCAGCGACAAGGTGATAGAGATTGGCGATGCCATAACCGTTGACCTCATGGGGTCCAATGGCGGCTACCTCTGTGACCAGACACGCCTCTTCTCCCTTGGAGAGCTCAAAGAGCCGCTAAAGGGCGCCTTCGCGGCAGCGGTGGCAATCGAGGAGGAGGTCGCCGCTATGGCGCGGCCCGGGGTGTCCGCCTCAGAGTTATATGAAAAAGCGGTGGAGCTGGCTGACGCCACTCCTTACGGGAAGAATTTTCTGGGCGACGGCGCCAAGGTCTCCTTTGTCGGTCACGGGCTTGGAGTTGAGGTCGACGAGTACCCATTCCTGGCAAGAGGCTTCAAAATGCCCCTCGAAGAGGGGATGGTTTTCGCCCTTGAGCCCAAATTCATCTTCAGGGATCTTGGCGCGGTGGGCATAGAGGATACCTATGTAGTGCGCGCCGATGGCGCCGAGCAGCTTACGACATCGCCCAAGTCACTGATAACTGTAGAGTAAAAGGCAAGGGGAACAAAAATTCGTGCTTTTGGTTTTGCCGGGGGTAGTATTAACTCTGAACGGTACTTAAATGCATTCTAGGTGGTGTTTAGAGATCTATCTATGAAGAGGCGCGACAAAGTTCTGGTCGTAGACGACAACAGGGAAAATGTGGAGATCCTTTCGGATCGCCTCGGCTCCATGGGGTATGAGGTGGGGACCGCCTTCGATGGGGTTGAGGCGATAGAGAGTATAACCGCCGAGCCGCCCGACGCCGTAGTCCTCGATATAATTATGCCAAAGATGGACGGCTTCGAGGTGCTGTCCCGAATGAAAGCCGACCCTGCTACCGAAGCTATTCCCGTCATAATGCTCACCTCCCGCAACGAGACGCCCGACAAGGTTAAGGGGCTCGACACCGGCGCCGATGACTACGTAACAAAACCATTCAACCCAAAAGAACTCGCGGCGCGGATAAAGGCGCTTATACGCCGCCGCGCAGGTCAGGAGAAACGCGCCACGGAGGAGAAGCTCGACGCGCTGGGAATGATGGCGGAGGGGGTCGCCCACGAGGTTCGAAATCCGATGGTCACAATCGGCGGCTTTGCGCGTAGGCTTGTAAAGGAGCTTGATGACGGGAGTGTGGCTAGAAGGTACGCCGAAAGCATAGTGGAAGAGACCACCAGACTTGAAAAGATGGTCAATGCCATAGTCGACCTCAAGGCGTTGATGCTTCCGCCCGGAGGCTCGGTGAAACTCCGGGAGCTGCTTGAATCTTCCGCTGCTGCTTTTAAGGGTGAGCTGGAAACCAGAAATGTAACCTTTACCCTGAACGTAGAGGATGATGTTGCCGTAAAGGGTAGTAAGGAGAACCTTTCTCTTGTCTTTATGGCTCTCATAGAGAATGCATTCGAGTCTATAAGCTCCGGCGGCGATATAACGATAACCGCCGCTGAGGTAGAGACAGATGCAGTTGTGGTGCTGCTTGAGGACACAGGCCGGGGAATCCCAAAGGGTGAACTGAACCATGTCCTCTCGCCCTTCTTTACGTCTAAAACGAGCGGCGCGGGAATAGGGCTTACGATGGTTCACCGAATAATCAGAAACCACGGTGGAGAGCTCTCCATAACATCCAAGGAGGGTGAGGGGACCAAAGTGCGCGTAACTCTTCCAAAGGGAGATACCACTCAGTGAGCGACCGCGCCGAGCCCGGTGACAATCTGATTGATTACTTTCTGGAGCACCTAATTGTCGAGCGGGGCCTCTCTCCCAATACGGTGGACGCTTATGCCCGTGATCTCCGCCTCTTCGCATCCTTCCTTGCAAAGGAGCACAGCCTCTCCGTCAAAGACGCCAGCCAGCGTCATGTAATGGAATTTGTACGCCGCCAGCGGGAGGGCGGGCTTGCCGCCCGGACGGTGGCAAGGCGCGTCTCTTCTCTCAGGACCTTCTACCGGACACTGATGAGAGAGGGCAAGGTGACCTCAACCCCCCTTGAAAAGCTGGAGTCTCTACGCCAATGGCGCACGCTGCCAAAAACCCTCACATATCAGGAAGCGCAAGCGCTTGTCGACGTGCCCAACCTGGGCGACCCCAAGGGGCTTAGAGATAAGGCTATTCTTGAAATACTCTATGGAGTCGGACTGCGTGTCTCGGAGGTGAGCGACCTTAAACTCGGCGGTATAGATCTAAACGTCGGTTTCCTAAGGACGATGGGTAAGGGCTCGAAGGAGCGCGTTGTACCCGTAGGCGGACGCGCGAGGAGCGCCGTGGAGGAGTACCTCTCAAAGGCGAGGCCCAAGCTGGTGGGCAAGAAGCGAAACGATTACCTCTTCTTAAACCGCTTTGGCGGCAAGCTCTCGCGCCAGTCAATCTGGAAGGTTGTGAAGCATTCATGCCGCCGCGCGGGGGTCTCTCCCGACACGAGCCCCCACACCCTTCGCCACTCCTTCGCCACGCACCTTCTTGAGGGCGGCGCGGATCTCAGGAGCCTTCAGATGATGCTCGGCCACGCCGACCTATCTACCACACAAATTTATACACATGTCTCTACCGACCACCTTAGGAGGATGGTGAAAAAACACCACCCGAGGGGAGAGTAGCGTGGAGATAATCACCACCCATCTTAACTCCGACTTCGACAGCTTAGGGGCGATGATCGGGGCAAGGAAGCTCTACCCCCAGGCTGTATGCGTATTCCCCGGCTCGCAGGAGAAGAACCTCAGGAATTTCTTTTTGGATTCCTCCCTATACGCGGCGGGCTTTGAGAAAGCCAAAAAGATAGATCTAGAGGAGGTCACCCGGCTGATCCTCGTCGATGTCGACCACCCCTCCCGTATAGGCAACTTCGCTTCGCTAATCGGCCGTGATGATGTAGAGGTCCACCTCTTCGACCACCATCCCCCCTCAGAGGGCTCCATCGTAGCAGATTACTCACATGTCGAGCGCGTCGGGGCTGCAACCACCCTTATGGTGGAGATACTAAAAGAACGCCGCCTGCCTATCGAACCCGCTGAAGCTACAATGATGCTGATGGGAATATTCGAGGATACGGGCGGACTTACCTTTTCGACCACTACTCCAAGGGATTTTTATGCCGCTGGGTATCTCCTCTCTCAGGGCGCCGACCCGACCGCGGCCTCTAACTTTCTTACTCCCGAGATGACGGCGGCGCAGGTCGCGCTCCTCGACCAGCTTTTGAAAAACCGGCGAGTAGAGCGTGTAAAAGGGGTTGAGGTGACGGTGGCGAGCGCGTCGGTGGATGAGTACATCGGCGACGTCGCTTTTCTCGCCCACAGAATACGCGATATGGAGAATATCGACGCTTTGATCATCCATGTGAGGATGGAGGACAGGGTCCTGCTGGTGGCCCGCTCCCGCACAACCTCCGTCGATGTATCCGTGGTGGCTAAGCACTTCGGCGGCGGCGGGCACCATGAAGCCGCGTCGGCGACCATACACGATATGACGCCCATACAGGTTGATGAGGAGCTCGCCAAAATACTCCCCAATGCTGTGAAGGCGAGGGTCAGCGCCCGCGATATCATGACCTCTCCCGTAAAAAGCGTGGAAGCTTCGAGCACCCTCGGGGAGGTCCGCGCCCTATTCAACCGCTATCAGATAAACGCGGCGCCGGTAATGAAAGACGGCGAAATAAGCGGCGTAATAACGCGAATGGTTGTCGAACGCGCCCTTGGGCATGGCCTCTCCGGCGCAAAAGCGGAGGAGTATATGTCAAGCGAGTTCTCCACCGTTACCCCTAGAACAGGGTTCGACACCTTGAGGGAGCTTATAATCTCAGGCCGCCAACGCTTCTTGCCGGTGACTGAGGGTAAAGACCTTGTCGGTGCCATTACCCGAACCGACATCCTTCACGTCCTGACCGGGGAGGATTCTCCGATCGAGAGGGTGAGCGCCAAGGGGGCGGTGCGCCACGCCAGGCGCCTGCTCGAAGAGCTCGTCGACAAGGAGGCCGTCACGAAGCTGCGGGAGGCGGGCAAGATAGCGCAAACCCTTGATATGGAAGCTTACCTGGTTGGCGGCATGGTCAGAGACCTGCTCCTTCGCGAGAGTAATATCGACGTCGACCTCGTAATAGAGGGAGATGGTATAAACTTTGCGCGGGAGGCCGGCAGGTGTTGGGGGGCAGAGGTCGTTCCGCACACGCCCTTCGCAACCGCGAAGATAATATTCCAGGACGGTTTTTGCATCGATGTCGCCACCGCGCGAACGGAGTTCTACGAGAGCCCTGCTGCGCTGCCCACGGTAGAGGAGTCCAGCTTGAAGCTGGACCTCAAGAGGCGGGATTTCACAATAAATACCCTGGCAATGAGCCTCGCCCCTGATAATTTCGGCGAGGTCCTGGATTTCTTCGGCGGGCTTCGCGATATAAAGGAGCGGAGCATACGCATCCTTCATAACCTATCCTTTGTCGAGGACCCGACGCGAGTCCTGCGGGCGCTGCGCTTTTCCCTTCGTTTCGGCTTTTCTCTGGGGGCGCAGACTGAGAAGCTGCTGAAAAGCGCCATAGAGCAGGGCTTCTTTGCCCAGGGAAGAGGCCCCAGGCTCTTTAGGGAGCTGAAATTGCTTTTGGAGGTTACCTCGCCGGGAAAAGCGATTGATCTGCTGGCAAAATACAACTGCCTTGAAACCATTTCGCCGAAGCTCACCTTGGGAGACAATGCAAGAGAGCGCCTTCGCAGAGTGGATGAGGTCGTGGCGTGGTTTGGTCTCCTCTATCTTGGACGTGAGCTGAAAGGCTGGCGCATATATCTCCTGGCGCTCTTGGAGGACCTGACTAAGGAGGAGGTTCGTAACTTTGCCGCCGCATTCAATATCGAGCAGGGTGATGGCGGCGCGCTAATCGGCGATAGGGAGTCGTCCGGCGCAATACTCCTGAGCCTGAGATCCATGATGAAGGGCAGGACCCTTCCCGACAAGAAAATTTACAGGGCGTTGAATGGCAGAAGCGACGAAGCGATCCTCTACGCGATGATAAAGACGCGCGATGAGGCGAAACGCCGCGCCCTGAGCCGCTATTATACTCATCTGGCAGGTGTTTCGACGCATCTTGACGGAGACGATCTGGTCTCCATGGGCGTCACCCCAGGGCCCATATACAGGGACCTCCTGGAGGGGCTCCTTGACGCCAAATTTGATGGAGATGTGGTAAGCCGTGAAGATGAAGTCGCCTGGATAATGGCTCGCTTGGAGAAAAATGGGGTCAAAATTTGACCTTGACGTTTCTCGTGTTAGTATTTTGGTGACACAGTAATGCCTGCGGGAGAGCCTAATGAAATACTCAGTTCTCGTTGTTGACGACGAGGAGTCGATAAGAACCCTTTATAAGTTGGAACTTGAGGATGAAGGCTATAACGTCCATCTGGCAACGTGCGGCGAAGAGGTCTTCACTGTTCTAGGCAGTGCAAATATCCACGTAATCGTCCTTGATATTAAGCTCCGTGGCGAAAGCGGCCTCCAGATTTTAAAGGAAATTTCCAAGCGCTACGAAAATTTGCCGGTAATCCTTTCCACTGCGTATAGCTCCTTCCGGGAGGAATTCTCCTCTTGGCTAGCCGAAGCCTACGTCGTCAAATCAAGCTCCCTTGATGAACTCAAACATCAGGTATCCCGCATCCTTGAACGCAACTATGGTGCGGGTGTCTCGCATTGATGTTTTTTTAAATATATAGGGTTCGTCCCGATGCGTACGTGAAAGGTAGCAATATGAAAGGCGTCGTAATGGCTGGCGGCTTCGGCACTCGCTTGCAGCCGATGACCCACGATGTTCCCAAACCGATGGTCCCCCTTGCCAACCGCCCGATGATGTACCAAATCATAAAGCAGATGAAGGCGGCCGGAATCGATGACATAGTCGTGCTGCTCTATTACATGCCTGAAGTGATAACCGATTACTTCGGTGACGGAAGCAAGCTTGGTGTAAAGCTCACATATATTATCCCCGATGAGGATTTAGGCACAGCGGGCGCCGTAAAATCCGCAGAAGAGTACCTCGGGGAGACCTTCCTGGTCATCTCGGGCGACATCGTCTCCGACCTCGACTTGAAAAAAGCTATAGCGTTCCACCGCAAGAAGGGCGGGCCAATCACCCTAACCCTCACCTCGGTTGACAACCCCCTTGCCTTCGGCGTCGTAATAACCGGCCCCGACGGGCGTATACAACGTTTTCTTGAAAAACCTGGCTGGGGCGAGGTCTTCAGCGATACGGTCAACACCGGCATCTACATCCTTGAGCCCGAGATTTTCAACCGCATCCCGGCCGGAGAGTTCTTCGATTTCTCCAAAGACCTTTTCCCGATTTACATGCGCGAGGAGGTGCCGATATTCGGCTACAACGCCAAGGGGTATTGGCGTGACGTCGGGAACACTGACTCCTACCGAGAGGCGGCAAACGACATTCTGAAAGGCAGGGTCAAGTTCGATATAGAGGGTAAGGTAAGGAAGCTGCGCGAGGGCACCATCTACCTGGACGACCCTTCGGTTAAAAGGCCCGCGAAGGTGGAGATAAGAGGGCGGGTGCTTTTGGGCGAAGGCGCCAAGATTGCAAAGGGCGCTACGGTCGAGAACTCGGTGATTGGCCCCGGCTCCAAGATTAAGGCAGGCGCGAAAGTGGTCAACTCGACCATCTGGAAAGATAGCGTCGTGGGAGAGGACGCAATCCTGGACAATGTAGTTCTCTGCGACGGGGTGACTCTGGGCAAGGGGGTTACCATCGAGCGCGGCGCGGTTGTGGCCTCCGGGGTAAAGGTCGGAGCCCGCGCATCCTTTGAGCGCGACATCATGATTTGGCCCGGAAAGGAGATTGAGCGTGGCGCGCTCCTCTCCTCCAACCTCGTCTGGGGAGACAAATGGAAAAAGTCGATCTTCACGGGCGGGATGGTCACCGGCGAGACCAATACAGAGCTCTCTCCTGAGTTCGCCGCCAAGGTCGGCGCGGCGCTCGGGACGGTCCTGCCCCCCGGTAATACGGTACTCGTCAGCAGGGATTACCTGAGGGCGAGCAGGATGCTTAAAAGAGCTTTCCTTGGGGGGCTTTTATCCACCGGCATAAACGTGCACGATGTCAAGATGACGCCGGTGCCCGTGGCCCGGCTCAAACTCTCCACCTTCGGCGAGGAGGCGGGCATACACTTCCAGCAGTCCGGGGTCGGCGCGGGGCAGATACAGATGACCTTCTTCGACGATGAAGGCAACCTTATGGACACCGGTCAGTCAAAGTCCATCGAGCGAATCTTCTTTAAAGAGAACTTCAGAAGGATGCCCCACGACGAGGTAGGCGAGATCGTGGAGCTCACGCAGGTGCCGAACTACTACCGTGAGAGCTTTTTGAGAGCGCTCGACCCGGACGCGGTGAGGTCAAGGCGCTTTAACGTGGTAATAGATTTCGGCAATGGAACAACGGGCAGCTACCTGCCCGAGATATTGAACAGTATGGGGTGCCGGGTAGTATCTCTTAACTCGCACCCCGATGAGCGCAGGCTGATGCGCTCAACCCTCGAACGCGGCGAATCCCTTGAGGAGGTGGCGAAGATAGTCACTACCCTCGGCGCCGACGCTGGGTTCTTCATATCCCCCGGCGGCGAGTACCTCTACGTGGTCGACGATCTGGGGCGGGTTTACCACTCAAATATTACCGCGATGGCTATCCTCCGCCTGCTCACCCTAACTTCGGGCGGGGCGCCGGTGAAAACGTATCTCCCGGTGACACAGTCCCGTCTGCTTTCAGAGGATAAAGACCTCGATATTACCTGGGGCAGGTCAACCGCGCCGCACACCTCCAAGCTGCATGATATGGATTTTATAGCGCACGGAGAGGGGCGGTACGCTTTTCCAACCTTCCTGCATGCGCCGGATGCGATGTTCGCGGCGGCCAAAATCCTGGAGCTGCTATCTCTCGCTGGCAAAACTCTTTCGGAGGTGTACGATTCGCTCCCTAAATGGTCTTACAAGCGCTCAATGGTCCGGGTTGACCCAGCACGCAAGGGGCAGGTCATGAGGATGATGAGCGAGGCGAGCGAGGGCCTTGAGCGAGAGCAGATCGACGGCATACAGGTCAAGGTCGATGGCGCTTACATCCTCGTCATCCCCGATGCTGACCAGCCGACGGTCCACTTGGTGGCGCAGGGGCCAAATGAAAAACGTGTTATTCGGGTCGCTGAAAAGTATCGCAAAAAGATAGAGACTTGGGGCGGAGCCAAGTAACAAAATACGACCTCCTTGTGGTAATATGTCGGGACTATTGCATTAACCGGCGGCGCGGGAGGGTTCGATGGGCACCGATAACGTTTTCTTCCTGGAAGTTCTTGAGTGGTTCGACGACAGCGGAAAGGAGTTGGCTCACCGCATCCCTGAAAAGGGGTCAGGAGAGATAAAGTTCGGCGCGCAGCTCACGGTACGAGAATCGCAGGCTGCGGTCTTCTACTCTGAGGGTACCGCTTGCGACGCGCTGGGGCCGGGGCAGCACACGCTCACCACCAAAAATCTCCCCATATTAAATAAAATTCTCGCCATTCCGTGGGGGCTGAGGAGCCCCTTTCGCGCGGAGGTCTACTTTGTAAACCTCAAGACCTTTGTCAATATGCGCTGGGGCACGCGGGACCCCGTGGCCTTTCGTGATAGCGAGCTTGGCCTCGTCAGGCTACGCGCCCACGGCATCTTCGATATTCAGGTGGTCCAGCCGGTGCTCTTCGTAAACTCCCTCGTGGGAACCGGGGCTAGTTACACCGCCGAGACGCTCGAAAGCTATATCAGCGAGATAATCGTCTCCAAATTAAACGACCTTCTGGGAGAGAAGCTCGACTCCCTCCTGAACCTCCCGTCAAAGTATGAGGGGCTCGGCGTGGAGCTTGCCGGGCGAGTTGAGGAAGCGCTCTCACGCTTCGGATTATCTTTAAAGTCGATGTTCATCAACGCGGTAACTCCCCCCGACGACGTTCAAAGCGCTATCGATGAGCGGGCACGCCTCGGCGCCGTTTCAGGTAAACTCGACGACCTCGTTAAGATGAAGATGGCGATGGCTCTTGAGAAGGGCGCGGAGGGCGGCCAGAATATGCAGGGCGGCATGGGCATGGGTATGGGCATGGGCGTGGGGATGATGATGCCCGGCCTTATCTCGCCATCATTGCCACCATCCCAAAGCTCCTCTGATAGTGGAGGGGCAGCCAGCAAGATTTGCCCGGACTGCGGCGGTGATGTCGCTGATGACGCGCGCTTTTGCCACCACTGCGGGCACCAGATACTCGTGCTCAGGCAATGCGGTGAATGCGGCAAAAACCTGCCTCCAAAGGCTAAATTCTGCCCAAGGTGCGGAGCCCGCGCCGGAGAGGGCCTAAAGCCGGTTTTCTGTACCGCTTGCGGCGCTGAAAACCTGGCGGATTCATCTTTTTGCAACCAGTGCGGCGAGCCGGTGAAGGGGTAGGGCAGGGGTTTGAGTCAACTGGCAGGGGTGGGGGAATGGGCAGCTACCGGCACCTGCCCCAACTGCGGAGGCGAGGTCGATACAAAGGTCGGCGACCAGCTTTTGGATTGCCGCTTTTGCAAAAGCTCCATGTACGTCCTACCCGACGGCCCGCTCTCTTATAGGATGCCCGCGGATAGAGCCTACTCAAATGAGAGTATCTTTCACCTACCTTATTGGCGTCTCAGGGGGGTTCGCTACAAAGTTCTGAAAGGCGGTTCAAAGGTTGTGGGGGGGCTTGTTGACCTCACCGCTCCCGCCTGCGAACATCTGAACTCCGGCGCAAGCCTCGGCATAAGGCCGCAGGCGGGGCGGCTCCATCTTACCAGTTGGCCCCCCGGAACCCCCGGCGCCTCTCTCTCTCCCGCCAGAATAGTCGATGAAACCGGCATCGACCGTCTTTACAACGAGCATGAGGATATACTCTTCTCCCGTTTAATAGGGGAGGAGCGAGTGATCATCCACGCGCCCTTTTTTCTGAAAAACGAGGGAGGCAGGACCCTCCTGATGGAGGCTTTTCCGGATGGCCGCCCCCACTCTATTAGCGAGAGCGAGGCTGATAAACTCAAGGCCGCCATCGCCGGAGCGCCTCCTCCGAAAGAGCTTCGTTTCCTCACCCTCGGCTGCCCTAATTGCGGTCACTCGCTGCCGCCCGAGCATAATGCGAAGGTGCTCCTCTGCGAACATTGCCACCGTGCCTTTTGGCCGAAAGGGGAGACCTTCGCGAGGATGCCGTATGCCATCATGGGTGAGATTAAGGAAAGCTCGCGGCTCTTTCCCTTCTGGCACATAGATGTCGAGGATAAAGAGCTGGGGATCACGAGCCGCGCCGACCTGTTGAGGTGGTGCGCCCCCTTCAAAGTGCCGAGGTCCAAGTGGGAGGAGGAGCCGGCGAGCTTTCTCATACCGGCGTTTAAGGTCAACGCCAGAGTCTTTCTCAGGCTGGCAAAGACAGCGACTATCTTCTTCGCGGGGGAGGAGCATAGGGTCAGGCCCGGTAGAGGCCGTCTTACCTCCGAGCCGGTGAGGCTGCCTCTCTCTGAGGCGATGGAGGCGGTGCAGGTAGCCCTTTGCGAGATGACTACCGACAAGGAGCGGCGGGTGCCGCGGATCGCGGCGGCTGCTATTAAGGGGGTTCGGGCGCGGCTCCTCTTCATACCCTTCGAGCCCACTGGGAGGGAGTACCTCCACAAAGAGAGCGGCCAGGCCATAGACCTCCGCGCAATAGAGGTTGGCGCTACCCTCTAGCTTTTGTCGGTGGAGCTCTTGGTGGCTCTTTTAAGTTTTTTTATCGCGTACCCGAAGTCGTTGGGAATTGGCGCTTCAAACGTTACCCGTTCATTTTTTACCGGGTGGATAAAGGAGAGCTTCCAGGCGTGGAGCGCCTGCCGGTCAAGGAGTTTTGCGCCCGCCTCCGATGCAGAATAGTGGCGGTCGCCGACCAGCGGGTGTCCCGCCGCGCCGAACTGAACACGTATCTGGTTTTTCAGCCCGGTATCCAGCTGAACCTCAAGCAATGTCGCCCCTTTGAAGCGCTCTAAAACCTTGTAATGGGTCACCGCCGGGGTACCCTCCTCCTTGACTACTCTTTGCCTGAAGCCGTCACGGGTAAGTTCGAGGTTGTGCCGTAAAGTTCCCGAATCATCTTTGAAGTTGCCGCGCGCCAGAGCCAGGTAAATCCGCTCAGGCGTGTGCGCGCGAAACTGCGCGACCAGCTTCTCCCTGGCGCGTCTGTGTTTGGCGAAAACGACGAGGCCGGAGGTGTAACGGTCGATGCGGTGGACGATTAAAGCCTCCCGCTTCTGCTTAAGCAGGAATTTGGAGAGCATGTCCTGTAGGTTTCGGGACTGTTTGCCGGGTATTGGAACGGTGAGAACCCCCGCCCGCTTGTCCGCGACGATGATGTCGGCATCCTGATGGATTATCGTGAAATAACTTCTGGAGCTATTTTTGGATCGTACGCGCGCGCCCGCTTTCTTTTCCTGGCTCAAGGGTCAACCCTTGCGGGAGGTAAATGATATTACCTTGCCGCCCTCGCCATCGCCCTCAGCCTCCTCCGGAAGGGCCGAGGTCGGGTCGGGGAGACGTTCTATCCTTATGGGCGTGCCGCCCATGGTGAACTCCTCGCCGTCTATCTGGGCTGGTTCAAGTATCCAGGTGAGCTCCTGCTCCTCCAGTGCGGGATTCAGTACAAAGAAGCGCATCCTGAGCCACCCTTTTTTGACATCGGGGAGTATCTCCTCAACACGCGCGTAAAATGCCAGATTGCCGTCGATATAGACCGATATTACGTCGAGTGGGGTGATATTTGTCACCATCTATTCACCTTGCGCGGCACCCAATAGCGCCAGATTGGAGTTTAAATACGATGGGTCTCCGGTAACCTCGCGGCTTGCCCACGGTGGAATTTCAACATCTTCATCTAATTTGTCAAGTTCTATCTCCGCCAAAACGAGCCCTTCATGCGCGCCGTAGAAGAAGTCAACGACCCACAAATGTCCCTTATATTGGACCTCGAAGCGCTCCTTTTCGATGATTATCGTCGAGTCGGGGCAAAGCTCCATCATCGCCTTGCACTCGGCTACAGGTATCTCCACCCTTATCTCCCGGCGCTCTACCAGCCCCTTCGATTTTACCGTGATGTAGGCGCGATCGCCCTTTATTCTGAGCCTCACCGTCGGCTCCAGGCAGAGATACGCCTGCCGTATCCGTGTGCCGTCCTTCAGAGGGGGTAAGAGCGCCGTATCGACCAGAAACTTTCTCTCAATCTCGGTATTGATCATCCGCTACACACTCCTTCGCCCCGCGGAGAGGAGCCCGATGAAGTTTACCAGAAAGTGAGCTGAGATCGGCGCAATGAGGCCACCCGTCAAAATCGCGAGGTAGCCGAGCAATAAACCCGCCACGGCGGCCCATAGGGACCATACCCACAAGTGCTTACGAGGAACGATGTGCAGCGCGCCGAATAGAAGCGCCGAGGGCAAAAGCCCCGCGTAAGGTAGGATCAGCCCTCGAAAGAGCAGCTCCTCGCCTGCTGCGCTCAAGAGGGCCAGGAGGAGCGCGTCTAGAGGGTGAAGACGCCCGATGAGGGTGAGGAGCATCCGCTCTATTGCCCTTCCCCACCTTGTATATCTTGTAGACAGCTCGCTTGAGAGGGCTAGCGCCGCGCCGCCCGCCGCGCCCCACACGAGCGATAGCGGGAGGTTGGCTCCGAAAAAGAAGTCTAGCCCCGTTACGGCCCCGTAATAGTCGGCGGGCTCCCTCAATTTGCCGATCAGAATGAGGGAGACCACCACCACTATTCCATAAGCGATGGCTACCCGTGTCATCGGGTTTGCTGCTCGCGGCTCGACTCCTTGGTTTGGAAGATTCAAGTTGTCCCCAGTCTATAGGTCGGGTATAAGTTCTTCACCCTTAGTCTACTGTGGAGGCGGGCGATAATGAAACCCCCAAACGAATGTTCTGCCTGCGGCATCTGCTGTGACCTGTATGGCTTCACCCTCGCCGCCGAGGCCGAAGACGTAGAACGTTGGCAAGCCGAGGGGCGGGGAGACTTGCTCGCTATGGTAGGTGAAGATGGCCTCCTCTGGCTCAACCCCTCCACCGGCGAGCATTTGGACCATTGCCCCCACCTTGGCCGCGTCAAAAACGGCGGCTCGCTTAGAGCTCTTTGCTCCATCCACGATACCAAGCCCCTAATCTGCCGGGGCTATCCGACCGAGCTTCACGGACGCAAATGCGTTGGCGGGTGTACCTTCATTCCTTAGCCGTATGCAATATGATATCACGCTTGCCTAGGCGCTTTGAAATCGGCGCCGCTCATCCTCGCCCAGGCAAGCTGCCCGTAGGAGATGGAGTTGTCTCCCGGCGGAAGTACCCTGTGCCGGTGAACGCAGAGTCCCCTCTCTCTGGCCGCCCTCTCAACTACCGCTGTAAGGATACCGTTTACAAAGACGCCGCCGGTCAAAAAGAGGTTTTTGTGTCCCTCCCGTTCCGCGACGATGGAGGCCGCTTTCGCCAGCGTCTCCCCGAGCCAGCGGTGGAAGCCGAGGGCGACCTCTCCGGGGGAGTGCCCTCGTAAAATATCCTCCTCCATAGCGGCAAATAAAGCGGCAGGGTCAATCGATATAAACCCCGCATCTTCGGTCACGCCATCCATCAGGTAAAGCCGGTGAGCTTTAGCCCTGAGGCCATGGGCTTCAAGGAGCATCGGGGCATGCGCGGAGTACTTCATCTCGCCGGTGAAGCCGAGCACAATAGCGGCCGCTGCGTCAAAAAGCCTTCCGGCGGAGGAGGTGAGGGGGGAGTTGAGCCCCCGCGCCATTATCGTCTCAAGGAGCTCAAGGTCGCGCCTGTTCATATCGGCGAAGCAGCCGAGACCGCTCTCAATCCACCCCTCTGAATGCACTCTCCTAAGGTGCGCCGCCGCCATCCTCCACGGTTCCACTGCGGCGCGGTCGCCTCCGGGCATGGGGACCTTGACCAGGCTTCCCCGGCGGACGAAGGTCCCCGGCATCCCGGAGAAGATCTCGCAACCCCAGATAGTCCCGTCTTCGCCTAGGCCGGTGCCGTCAAGGGCCAACACTACACCCTCGCCCTCGAAGGAGTTTTCCGCCATCACCGCGGCCGCGTGCGCCTCATGGTGCTGGACGCTGAGTAGCGGGAGCCCCTCCGCTTCGAGGTCTTTAGCGAAAACTGTTGAGCGGTAAGCGGGGTGTTTGTCGCAAACAACGCCCTCTATTTGAACCTTAAGGAGCTCTTCCAGGTTCCTGACGCCCCTTATGTAGCTTTCAACCGTGTCGGGGTTTTTGAGGTCGCCGACGTGCGGGCCTACAAAGGCAAGGTCTCCCCTCAGGATGGAGTAGGTGCTCATGAGCTCAGCCCCCGCGCCGAGGAGCACGGGCCCTTTGCCGCCGCCAGAAGGGAGCGGCAACGGTAACGGAGCGTAGCCGCGCGCCCGCCTTACGGGGATTGTTCCCAGCTCGAACCCCTTGACCACCGAATCGTCAATTGGATGTAGAATCGGGCGGTTGTGGACGACGAAAAGGTCCGCCACCCCGGATAGCTTCTCCCGTGCTGCCTCCCAGGTTGATATTATCGGTTCGTCGGAGCGGTTGCCGCTGGTCATGACCAGCGCGGGGGGAGACGCCCTTCGCTCAAATAGGAGTATGTGTAGCGGGGTATAGGGGAGGAATATCCCGACGGAGCTCTGTCCGGGCGCCACGGAGTGGGCGAGGGGGCTCTCCTCGCGGGCCGGGGTGAGGAGAATTGGCGCTGCGGGGGAGGTCATGATCTCAACCGCGTCGCCGGAGAGGACGGCTAAACGCCGGGCGTTAAGGATGTCCCTTGTCATCACAGCAAATGGTTTGGCAGGCCTCCTTTTCCGCTCTCTCAGGCGGGCTACCGCGCTTTCGCTTTCGGCGTCGCAGGCGAGGTGAAAGCCGCCGAGGCCGAGGAGCGCCACTATCTTACCGTCCTTCAGGGCTTCGGCAGCTAAATCCAGCGGATTTCCGGCAACTTCTCGGCCTTCTGGGGTCAATGCGCGGAGGGTCGGCCCGCACTTTGGACATGCGTTCGGCTGTGCATGGAAGCGGCGCATGCCGGAGTGTGAGTATTCCCTCTCGCAATCTACGCATAGGGGGAAGGACGCCATCGCGGTGCGCGCGCGGTCGTATGGCACGCCCTCGATGATCGAGTAGCGTGGGCCGCAATCCGTACAGTTGGTGAAGGGGTAATCGTGGCGACGGTCGCCGGGGTCTTTCATCTCCCTCGCGCACTCCGGGCAAGTGGCGATGTCGGGAGGAATTATAACTGATGATATTGGGTCTTCGCGGGAGGCCAGAATCTTGAACGGACCCTTTTCGCCGGTGGGGTCGGCTTCCTCCTCCGACAGTGAGAGTATTTTGGCGGCTTTTGGGGTGGCGTCGGTTAAAGCTGTTCTGAAAGCGTCTATCTTAGCCGGAGGCCCCTCAACCTCGATCTCCACTCCGCGTGTGGTGTTGGCGACGGAGCCGGTTACGCCGAGGCGAGAGGCGGTCTTTGCAACAAAGGGTCTGAAGCCGACCCCCTGCACTATGCCGCGAACCAGAAAGCGGACCCTCTTTCTCTCACCTGACAAAGTTTTCTCCGTAAAAACAAAAGAGCCGGGGTGAATGCCCCGGCTCCTTCATTGCGAAAGCGCTTCTTTATGCCTGCTCGCAGGCGTCGAGGGGGCACTCTTCAGCGCAGGTGCCGCAATCGACGCAGGTCTCTGCGTCGATTGAGTAGGCGCCCCCGCCCTCAGAGATAGCATCTACGGGGCAAACCTCCAGGCAGGTGCCGCAGCCCTCGCAGGCGTCAGTAATAACGAATGACATAATACCATTCCTTCTTTTATTGCGGGTAAAATACACCCGCAGTTGATGATTAAGTGCGAAGAATGACCGATGGCTCAGTGGGTGTCAAGGGGCTTCTCCGCCTTAGCGGCCTCAAGCTCCGCCTTGCGCTTTTTGTACTGGTCATTCTCAAGCATCTTGGCGGTGCGCTCGCGTGCCTTAACCTCAGCCTCGGCCGATTCGGCTTTTCTGTCCAGATAGCCGCGAAACGCAGCAGTGGCGCGTTTGAATAGAGATTCGTCGCGCTCCTGGACGGTCGCGAGGCGGTTGGTGTCAAAGAGAGCGTCATCCTTTGGATACTCGCCGTAGAGGGTTTTGAAGAGCTCGATGACGGCCTCATCTCCCTCGGCGTGCTCAAGCAGTTCCCGAAACTCCTCGCGGCGCTCTTTTCGCTTCTCGTTGACCTTGAAATCCTTTAAAGAGTCCGCTCCTATGCAAGCCTCCGCGGAGGGGCACCACTTGGCGCAGCCTAGATCCATCCTGTCGTTGAATACTCGCTCGCCGCAGCTTTGGCACTTTCTACGCATCTCATCTTTGAAGAATTCGACTGGAGCGTGGCACTTGGGGCACTCGACGTCAAAGATTGCATCGTAACCCCAGGAAGCCGTGTCCTGACCGGGGCATTTACTCATGGGAACTCCTTTCAACACCAAAAAAACAGCGCCTTCATGGACGACCGTGCGCTTTTGGGTGTACCTTTTAGTGTAACGTTTTCCTTGCCCGGTGTATCACTACCCTGTAGTATGGGCTTCAAAGATAACTAAATAAGTAACAATTAAACTATAATTTCAACCCTACAAAAATGCAAGGTGTTTTATGGAAAGTTTCAACAAGTTCACTGGAACGGAGGGGTATATCGCGTCATCAGAGCTGCAATCCGCGGTCAATGTGGCGGTGGCGCTTGAGAGGCCTCTTCTCATAAAGGGCGAGCCCGGAACGGGGAAGACACTACTCGCCCACCACATCGCAAAGGCCCTTGGACAAAAGCTGGTTATCTGGAATGTAAAGTCCACGACCAAGGCGCGTGAAGGGCTCTACACCTATGACACCGTAGCGCGCCTCAACGACGCGCGCTTTGGCGATGGCGACGTCAGAGATATATCCCGCTATATAAAGTTTGGACCCCTTGGGCGCGCTTTTGCCGCCGAGGAGCCCGTTGTCCTCTTAATCGACGAGGTGGACAAGGCGGATGTAGAGTTCCCCAACGATCTACTCCATGAGCTCGACGAGATGTCCTTCGAGGTGCTTGAGACGGGGGAAGAGGTAGCCGCCAAGAAGCGCCCCGTGACGATAATCACCTCAAACTCCGAGAAGGAGCTGCCGGACGCCTTCCTCCGCCGCTGCGTCTTTCACTACATCGATTTTCCCGATGAGCACCAGATGAAGCAGATAGTTGAGGTGCACCACCCCGGCCTAGACCGCGTCCTAATGGAGCGGTCGATAACCCTCTTCTACCAGCTTCGCGAGGTACCCGGCATGAGAAAGCGCCCCTCGACCTCTGAGCTGGTCGACTGGATACGGGTCCTCCTCGCGAGCGGCGTTTCCCTCCCGCCGGAGGCTTCCGTGACGCCGGAGTCCGTACCTTTCCTCGGCGCGTTGGTCAAACTACGCGAGGATATCGACACCATCGACCGCCACTCCAAGCCGACGAGGTGGAGGTAACCCTTGTTCCTTGATTTTTTTTACGCGTTAAAGCGAAACGAGGTGCCGGTCTCGCTCACCGAATGGATGACGCTGATGGATGCGATGAAGCAAGGTCTCCACGGCGACAGCTTAGATGGCTTTTACGACCTCGCGCGGATGGTCGTGGTCAAGGATGTAGCGAAGTTCGACGGCTTTGACCTTGCCTTTGCGGAGACCTTCAAGGGGATGGTGCCTGCGGGGGCCACCGCTGAAGAGCTGCTGGACTGGCTTGAGGACTCGATAGAAAATCTCCACCTCACCGAGGAGGAGATGGAGCACTTGAAGCGCCTCACCCCGGAGGAGCTGATGGCCGCTTTCGAGGAGATATTAAAAAAGCAGAAAGAGCGCCATAACGGAGGGTCGCACTGGATAGGCACCGGCGGCACGAGCCCCTACGGAAAGGGCGGCTCGCACCCCACCGGCATCTCGCTGGGGGAGCATGGGCGCGGCACCGCTATGATGAAGGCGATGGGCCGAGGCTATAAGGGGTTTCGCAGCGACCGCACCCTTGACGTAAGGCAGATGACCGTCGCGCTTAAAAAGCTCCGCGCGCTCCGCCGGGAGGGTGAGGAGGTCCTGGACCTCGACGAGACGATTGACAAGACCTGCCGCGACGCAGGGGAGATTTCGCTCGTCTTCGGGCGTGAGCGTGAAAATCAGGTGAGGCTTATTCTGGCGATGGACACCGGCGGCTCCATGGAGCCCTTCCGCCGCCTCGTGGAGCAGCTTTTTTCCGCAGCCTCGGCGATAAACCATTTCAAGGAGTTCAAGCCCTTCTACTTCCATAACTGCGTCTACGAAAACCTTTACACCGATGTGGGCGAATACAAGTATGAGAAGGTAGATGACCTTATCCGGCAGTCGAGCGGAGAGCACTACAGGCTGGTGATGGTAGGCGACGCGGCGATGGCGCCCTTCGAGCTGATGATTCCCAACGGCTACCTTGAGCGCAAGCGCACCTCCAACACAAAGGGTATCGACAGGCTTAGGATGCTGGCAAAGCGCTTCCCGAAGCGCGTCTGGCTAAACCCGATGGATGAGCGGGAGTGGCGTTACAATACGACGGTGGAGCAGATCGCCGAGATATTCCCGATGTTTCCGCTTACCCTCGCGGGGCTCGACGCGGCGATTAAAGAGTTGAGATAACTTTTGATTCCCATTCGAGACCTGAACCCGACAAGGAGAAAGCCGGTGGCGGTTTATACCATCATCGCGCTAAACGTCCTCGTCTTTTGGGTGGAGGCAGAGCTTGGTATATTCTCCTCCTCGCCGCCGCGCGAGTTTATGCTCTTTCTCTACAAGTACGGCCTCGTCCCCGCGCGGTACTCCGTGCCGCGCTTTAGCGAATCCTTCACCGCGCTTGAGCAGGTTATTCCCTTCTTTTCCTCACTCTTCATCCACGGCTCGCTCTTCCACCTTATCGGCAACATGTGGATGCTCTGGATCTTCGGCGACAATATCGAGGATTGGCTCGGCCCGGTGGGCTTTACTATCTTCTACCTCTACTGCGGCATCGTAGCCGGGGCGCTCCACCTCGCATTCAACTGGAGCTCGCAAATGCCAACCGTGGGCGCCTCAGGAGCTATCGCCGGGGTGATGGGGGCTTATATGCTCCTATACCCGAGGGCGCGGGTGGTGGCGCTTATTCCGATATTCATCTTCTTCTTTCCGGTGATACAGCTGCCGGCGGTGGTCTTTCTCGGCCTCTGGTTCCTCCTCCAGCTGGTGCAGGGCAGCGCGGGAGCCATGGGCAACGTCGCATGGTGGGCGCATGTCGGAGGTTTTGCGGCAGGGGCGGCGGTGGTTGTCTTTGCCGGCAGGAGCAGGCTCCTTACCATTTGGGGGCGGCGATGAAGGGGCAAAAGCACGCGGCGCTTCTCGTTGCCGACAGGGACGGAAATATCTTCGAGCACCCTGAGCTTTTGATGGTGGGCCAAACAGGCGACTCTTTTGAGCTCGTCGACCCCTCCGCGCTAACCCCCGTGCCTGAGGGAACTAAAATTTTCTACCTCCCCGGCTCGATGGCGGTCGGCTGGAACCCTGAGGAGGGGCGCCTTGAGGTGGAGCCGGAGCTCAGGGCAGTGACCGCCATGTTACAGGCGGGCTACACTCGCTCCCATCTGCCCGCAGCTGATTACCCCGATAGCCCCCCGGAGTACGGAGGCCATGAGTATCTGCCTCTCTGGGCCTACGCTGCGGTGGGGTGGCTAGATGGCGGCGTCGTAGCCTCCGCCTTCCGCGTTGACCCGATGACGCATTCGGAGACCTGCCATTATGACGACCGGGAGATAGCTCCGCGCGTCAAGGCGCGGGTCGCAGGCAACCCCGCCAACCGCCTTATAAAGCACCTCTCCAAGTGCGCCCTTGAATATCACTGCTTCGCCGCGAAGAACTTTTTCATGGAGCGCTGGGAGGCCCCGTTGCCCACGGCAACAGCCTGCAACGCCAGGTGCGTCGGCTGCATCAGCTTGCAGCCCGCCGACTGCTGCCCCGCCGCGCAGGACCGCATCCCCTTCGTCCCAACCGTGGAGGAACTTTGCGGCGTCGCCGTCGGGCACCTCAAAAATGTCGAACGGGGTATTGTCTCCTTCGGGCAGGGGTGCGAGGGTGAGCCTCTTCTACAGGCCGGGACAATCGCCGATGCGGTCAGGGCCTTCCGCAGTGAGACGGAGAGGGGAACGATTCACCTCAACACAAACGGCTCCCTACCTGAGCGACTGGTAGAGGTAGCCCGCGCCGGACTGGACTCTGTCAGGATCTCAATGAACTCACCCCTTGAGGCGACCTACAACGCCTACTACAGGCCCAAGGGATACCGCCACGGCGATGTTGTGGAGTCGATTAGCCGGGCCGTTGACGAGGGGTTGGTAACCACGCTTAACCTCCTCGTATTCCCCGGCGTTACCGACCTTGAGGGTGAGGTGGAGGCCCTTGAGGACCTTGTCGCCAAGACGGGGCTACACATGGTCCATTTCCGCAACCTCTCCATCGACCCGCGCATGTACCTTGAGGCGCTGCCGGAGCACTTTTTCGAGGAGGGGGGCGACCCCATCGGTATGAGGGCCGCCGCATTAAGGCTTAAAGGGCGCTTCCCGAATCTTGATATAGGCTACTTCAACCGCCCCAAGGAGACCTTCGGCGCGCCGCTCACCAGCCTGGAATTTCTGGAGGGGTGAGCCCATGAGCAAAGAAGGCTGCGTTGACGCCAATGAGAGGATTTATGAAGAGCTTTTTAAGAGGCTGAAATCCTCAAATCTCGTAGAGCTGGCTGAGCGCAAGGGCATCTCACTGTGCTCCGACGACTCTTTGTTGATAACCTCCTTCGGGCAATGCTACCGGGTAAATGACGGTGGAGTCGCGAGAGAGGATGGGGCGGAAGCGGGGTTCAAAGAGCGGTTCGCCATCGTTAACTACCTGCTATCAGATGGCAGCGGCGAGCCCTCGGGGGAGCTAATACCATTCAGCCGTCTAGGCGGCTTTAATTTAGGCCGGCAGCGCCATGACGACCGGAGCCTGAAATTGCCGATTCTGGCGAAATTCGGCGAGAACTATCCCGCTTTTGCCGCCGCAGCGGAGGCAATCGGCGGGGTCGAACTGGAGAGCGCTTCACGCGAAGAGCACCGCTGGCGTTTTTACGCCTTTGCAAAGCTACCGATAACGCTGACATTCTACGAGCGTGACATGGAGTTTCCGCCTGATGTGAATGTCCTCTTCGATTCCCGCGCCCTCGACTTCATAGGGCTCAGCTGCCTCGGCTTCCTGCCGGACTACTTCGTAACAGCGCTTGTCGGCTAGCTTTTAAGGCTAAAATAAAAAAGCCCCGCTTGGCTAGTGGGGCTCTTTTGGTATGGGCGTTTTGTCAGGTAGCGTGGCCCGGCTTTTTGCCGGAACCCTTGGTTGAGGGTTTATCAACTCCCTTGGGCTCCTCAGAGGCGGCTTTTTGCTCCGCCTCCGGCTCGCCGTCAGGAGCCTCCTTTTTGACCTCTTCCTCCGGCGCGCTTTTTTTCTTGGGTTTCTCCGGGGGGAGCGCCTTGCCCTCTACGAGCAGCCTTACGTCATCTCCCGTAATCTCTTCGCGCTCAAGGAGCGCCTCGGCGATTCTATCCAGCGCGTCGCGGTTCTCCTTTATGAGGATTAGAGCGGTCTTCTCCGCCTCCTTGACAAAGTTTTCTATCTCCTGGTCGATCAGCCAGCCCGTCTCCTCAGACCATGTTTTATCCTGCGCCAGCTTCTTGCCGAGGAAGACGTGCTCCTCACCCCTGCTGAAGGTAACCGGACCGATCTTCTCGCTCATCCCCCATTGGCAGACCATCTTCTCCGCAAGGTCGGTGGATGATTTGAGGTCGGACTGCGCCCCTGTGGAGGTATCTTCAAATATAACCATCTCCGCGGCGCGTCCGCCCATGTTCACCGACAGCTTGCCCATGAGGAATTTTTTGGGGTAGTAGTGGCGGTCCTTTTCCGGCACGAGCTGGGTTACGCCGAGGGCGTTCCCGCGCGGGAGGATTGTAACTTTGTGGACGGGGTCCATTCCTTCCAGAAGTTCGGCGACGAGGGCATGGCCCCCCTCATGGTAGGCGGTGATTCGCCGCTCCTCCTCTGAAGTCAGCCCGGGGCGCTCAACCCCCATTAGGACCTTGTCCTTGGCGAGGTCGAAGTGCTCCATGTTGACGATGTTCGCGCCTTCCCGCGCAGCGAATAGGGCAGCCTCGTTGCAGAGGTTTTCAAGGTCCGCTCCGCTCATCCCAGGCGTGGAGCGGGCTATCACCCTCAGGTCCACATCGTCGCTTATGGGTATGCGCCTTACGTGAACGTGGAGGATCGCCTCGCGGTCGTCGAGGGTAGGCATGTCTATGACGACCTGCCTGTCGAAGCGGCCTGGACGCATAAGGGCCGAATCGAGTACGTCGGGCCGGTTGGTGGCTGCTATGACGATGACCTGCTCGTGACCCTCGAAGCCGTCCATCTCGCCGAGCAGCTGGTTTAGCGTCTGCTCCCGCTCGTCATGGCCGCCTCCGAGCCCCGCCCCCCTATGACGGCCCACCGCGTCGATCTCGTCGATGAAGATTATTGAGGGCGCGCGTTTTCGGGCGTTTTCAAAGAGGTCGCGCACGCGGGAGGCGCCGACGCCTACGAACATCTCTATAAACTCAGAGGCGGAAGTCGAGAAGAAGGGGACCCCCGCTTCACCCGCTACAGCCCTCGCGAGGAGGGTCTTGCCTGTGCCGGGAGGGCCCATGAGCAGGATGCCCTTCGGCACCCTGCCGCCGATGGCCTGATATTTACCGGGGCTTTTCAAGAAGTCCACGATCTCCGTGAGCTCCCGCTTTTGCGTTGCCATGCCCGCTACATCGCCGAATTTTACCTTGGGCACGTTCTCGTCGTAGAGCTTCGCGTTTACCTTCCCGAAGCTGCCGAAGGGGCCCGCCTGATTCTTCTGTGTGCGCCTGCTCATCCATACCCAGAAGAGGATTATGAGGGCGAAGGGGAGGAGGTTTATCAAAAAGACGAGGATGCCGGAGAGCTCCTGCTCGCGGTCGGCGGTTACGACGACCCCCTGATCCGAGAGTATCTTGGAGAGCTCCGGGTCGGAGTAGGGGGGCAGCTGCGTCCTGAAACCGCTTGCGGGTATCTGCCCGTCAGGCTGGCTCTTCGGGGCCAGGAATACGCCGGTGACGCTAGTCTCCCCAAAGGTGACCGACCTAACGTTGCCGGCCCTCACCTCCGCTTTGAACTCGGAGTAAGGGATTGTGACAGTCTGCCCGCCTGAAAAGAGACCGCCACCGCCGCCGCTTGAGGGCGGTTTGCCAAGGTCGCTGAGGGAGGATAGTGATATTACAAGCGCTAAAATAAAGAAGGCTCGCGCCCACGGGAATTTCTTCATATCGTTAGATGCTCCGTAGAGGTTCGACTAAGAGGGTACCCTTACCCTGCATTACCGTCAAATTTACTATATATTCTATCCAATTGCGGCTTAAAGTCATTGACCGGAGGCCGCCGGTTTGACTAGCATTGATGATTCCAAATTTTCATAGTGGGGAGTTCCCCCACAGGAGCTTATAAGCATGTTGATTGACGAAAGCAAATTTCACAGAATCCAGCGACTCCCTCCCTACGTTTTCAAAGAGGTCGATGCGCTAAAGATGGCCGCGCGGCAGGGCGGCGAGGACATTATAGACCTCGGCATGGGCAACCCCGATATGCCGACCCCGCAGTTCATCGTGGACAAGCTCATCGAAGCCTCCACCAAGCCCAAAAACCACCGATACTCGGTATCTCGCGGCATACCCAAGCTGCGCGCGGCTATCGCCAACTGGTACAAGCGCCGCTATGATGTCGACATTGACCCGGAGACGGAGGCTTGCGCCACCCTCGGGGCCAAGGAGGGGCTCGCCCACCTCGCGATGGCGGTTCTCGCCCCCGGCGATGTAGTCTTCGTGCCCTCTCCCAACTACCCCATCCACGCCTATTCCGTAGTCCTCGCGGACGCGGACCTGCGCTCCATAAGGGTGGGCTCCGGCGGCGAGGATTTTTTTGAGCGCCTTGAGCAGGGGGTGAAATCATCCTGGCCCAAGCCCAAGATGCTCGTCCTCAACTTCCCGCAAAACCCCACCACGATGACCGTGGAGCTGCCCTTCTTCGAGAAGGTCGTGGATTTTTGCAGGGAGAACAACATAATGCTAATCCACGACCTGGCCTATGCCGACATCTGCTTCGACGGTTATACGGCCCCAAGCGTATTACAGGTGCCGGGCGCCAAGGATATAGCGGTGGAGTTCTTCAGCCTCTCCAAGTCGTACAACATGGCGGGTTGGCGGGTTGGCTTTTGCGTTGGTAACCCCAAGCTGGTAAACGCCCTGGTGAGGATCAAATCCTACCTCGATTACGGCATGTTCCAGCCGGTGCAGATCGCCTCAATCATTGCGCTGGACTCCCCCCCGGAGGTTTCCCGCGAGATATGCGATGTATATCAGGCCAGACGCGACAAGTTCATTCAGGGCCTTTCAAGGGCGGGGTGGGAGATAGACCCCCCCAAGGCGACGATGTTCGCGTGGGCTAAGATACCCGAGCCCTTCGCGCACATGGGCTCCATCGAGTTCGCCAAACACATGCTGCGCACCGCCAAGGTCGCGGTGAGCCCGGGAATTGGCTTCGGCCACGACGGAGAGGGGTACGTACGCTTTGCCCTCGTCGAAAATGAACACCGCATCCAACAGGCGACCGCGGGGATCCGCGATATGATGAAGGACGTCTGAGGGGTTATTACTCCCTAAGAGGAAGGTTGAGATTTAAAGATGAAACGAATAGGTGTGGGAGTGATCGGTTTTGGCACGATAGGCGCGGGTGTCGTAGATCTTTTGCAAAAAAACGGAGACGAGATTACCCGCAGGCTGGGTGCTGAACTTGAGCTGGTGAAGGTGGCGGACCTCGACATCGAGAGCGACAGGGGGGTCGATATCGAGCGCTCAAAGCTCTCCACCGATGTGGCAGACGTGCTCGAAAACCCGGCGGTCGACATTGTCGTCGAGCTGGTGGGCGGTTATGAGCCCGCCAGGACCTTCGTTAAGCGTGCGCTAGCCAACGGCAAATCGGTGGTAACGGCAAACAAGGCGCTACTCGCCGTCCATGGTGACGAGATCATTACGGCCGCAGAGGAGGCGGGGTGCGATATCCTCTTCGAGGCGGCGGTGGGCGGCGGTATCCCCATCCTCCGCTCCATACGTGAAGGTCTCGCAGCCAACCGCATAAGGACGATTTACGGCATTTTAAACGGCACGACGAACTACATACTGACGGAGATGCAGGAGAAGGGCGAGTCTTTTGAGCGCGTATTGAAAGAGGCGCAAAAGCTCGGCTACGCGGAAGCGGACCCAACATTCGACGTTGAGGGGGTAGACGCCGCCCATAAGCTCACTCTCCTCGCGACGATGGCGTTCGGCAAGAAGGTCTCCTTCGAATCGGTCTTCACCGAGGGTATTTCGTCGATAACCCCTCAGGATATCGAGTACGCCCATGATTTCGGCTACGAGGTGAAGCTCCTTGGCGTGGCTAAGTTCGACGGCGACAGGGTGGAGGCGCGTGTCCATCCGACGATGATCCCCAAGAACCACCTCCTCAGCGCGGTCAGAGGGGTCTACAACGCAATTTACGTTGACGCCGATTTTCTCGGCCCATCGCTGTACTACGGGCAGGGCGCGGGGCGTGAGGCTACCGCTTCGGCGGTGGTCGGCGACCTCATAGAGCTTGCGCGCGACAAGGTCGCAGGTGTGAAGGGCCGCGTGGCTCCGCTCTCCTTTCCGCTCTCGAAGATGGCTGACGCCAGGATCAAACCTACCGGCGACATTCGCTGCCGCTACTACGTACGCCTCACCGCGGTTGATGAACCCGGCGTGCTCTCGCGGATCTCCGGCGCCCTCGGAAAATATGAGATTTCCATCGAATCCGTGGTGCAGAAGGGCCGCGACGAGGGGCAGGCGGTGCCGCTGGTGCTTATGATCCATGAGGCGAAAGAGGCGGACATAATGGCGGCACTGGACGAGATAATGGCGATGAAGGTATGCCTCGGCGACCCCGTCGTCATAAGGGTGGAGCGCTGATATGAAGATAGCGGTTCTCCTGGGTGACGGTATGAGCGGCCTCCCTATGGAAGAGCTCTGTGGAAAGACAACCCTTGAAGCGGCCTCCACCCCCAACATGGACAGGATTGCGCGCGAAGGTGTTCTCGGCATGGCTAAAACCGTCCCCGACGGGTATCCCGCCGGCAGCGATGTGGCGAACCTCTCCGTCTTCGGTTTCAACCCGGCCGAGTGCTACACGGGGCGCGCACCGATAGAAGCCGCTGCAATGGGCGTAGAGCTTGGTCCGGCGGATGTGGCGTACCGCATGAATCTCGTCACTCTCCTAATGGGGCAGAGTCAGGTCTATATGCATGATTTTACCGCCGACCACATCACCAACGAAGAGGCGGCGGCGGTTGTAAAGACCCTCTCTGAGGAGCTCTCCGAGGCAGGCCTGGAGTTCTACCCCGGCGTAAGCTATAGAAACCTGTTGGTTTGGCGCGACGGAGAGGATGGCGCGAAGACGACTCCTCCCCATGACATCACGGGCCAGCCCATCCATGCCCACTTCCCGGAGGGTCCTGGATCAGAGAAGCTACTCGACCTTATGCTCTCCTCGCAGATGGTCTTAAAGCGCCACCCGGTGAATGAGACCAGGCGAGAGGAGGGGCGGCCGGAGGTCAACTCGGTTTGGCTTTGGGGGCAGGGGAAGCGCCCCAGGGTGGAACGTTATGATGAGAAGTTCGGCCTTACCGGCACTGTGATATCGGCAGTGGACCTTCTTAAGGGTATTGGGATCCTAGCCGGGCTGGACGCGCCCGATATCGAGGGTGCTACCGGCTACATCGATACCAATTACTCAAACAAGGTCAGAGGCGCCCTCGAAGGTCTTGAGCGCGGTGATTTCGTCTACGTCCACATAGAGGCGCCGGACGAGACCGGCCACCAGGGCGATATGGCGAAGAAGATAGGGGCGATTGAGGCATTCGACGAGAAGGTAGTAGGGCCGATAGTCGCGGCGCTTGAGGCATCGGGCGAGGAGTTTCGAGTTTTGGTAATGCCCGACCATCCTACTCCGATTGCTCACCGTACTCATATCTCCGACGCGGTCCCCTTTATTCTCTACGGCACCGGCGTTGAGGGGCCCTCCGGTGAGGGCTACAGCGAAAAGTTCGGCGCGGCGACGGGGCTGTATCTCCCTGAAGCGCACAAGCTGATGGCGCACATAACGGGGTCGGAGAAGCTATGGTGATCCCCTTCAGCTACAGGGTGATCTACGGCGACACCGACCAGATGGGGGTTATGTACTACGCCAACTATCTTCGCCTCTTCGAGGCGGGCCGCTGCGAGTACATGCATGTGAAGGGGTGCCCATACTCGGAGGTGGAGGGGCGTGGAGTGCTTTTGCCAATCTCGGAGGCGCATGTAAATTATATTAAGCCCGCCCTCTTCGACCAGACGATTACGGTACACACCAAGGTCGAACTCGTAAAGGGCGCCAGGGTCAACTTCACTTACGAGGTGACCAATGAGGATGGCGAGCTCCTTGCCACAGGTTTTACAAAACATGCCGCCCTCGATGCCGAGCGCCGCGTAATACGAGTACCTGCGGACCTTGTGGACCTCCTCGAACCGGAAAAGAGCTGATGGGCGCGCCCATCAGCGTCGAGCTTGGCATAATAGCCCTCTCCGGAAAACTTAACGATACGCTTGCCGCGAAACAGTTGGAGCTACAGCTGCCTCTTGACATTACAATGACAAGATGGGGGGATGAATATTACGGAACCCTGCTGCCGCCTTTAGGTGAAATATCCGGGGAGGAGCGGGAAGTTCTTGAGGTCGGCGAGATAGCCTACTGGTCACCCGGCGACGCCCTCTGCATATTCTTCGGCCCGACACCGGCCTCTCAGGGTGATGAGCCACGAGCGGCTTCGCCTGTGATTCCGCTTGGTAAAGTAGCTGGAGATTGGGATGCCCTACGCTCTTTCGGAGCAAAAATCGGCGCTCATTTTTCTCTACGAAAGGGGCCGGTTGACCTCGAAGCATAAATACTGCGATAATTGACTAATAGCCTCTAGCGGGTATTTTTTTATCTAGCGGTATTGTCCGCTTTATAAAGCAGGTTTCTTTAGGGAAGAGAGCAAATGACTAGCGCTTCTGCTGAGGCAACAGATCTGCGCGTCCTTCTGGTGGAACCAAAGGTCGTAGAGGTTGAGAGAATATGTGAGATACTTGAAGGCGCGAGCTTCTTTGCGCCGCAGGTCCATGCCGTCCGCACATTTGACGAGGCGGTAGAAATTCTCGAAGACAACGAACTCTCCTACGACGTAATGCTTGTTGACATATCAACACCCTTTTCAGGCGGCAGCGAAGCCCTTGAGGAGGGCCTTGCGACAGTTCTTGACCTTCCGATAATTGCCCTCTCCGCCATCGTTGGCGAGGAGCACTGCTTTAAAACAGTGGCTAAAGGCGCGCAAGAGTGTATCCCCCTGGCTATGATTCAGCCAAACAACCTAGAGCGCGTCATACGTTACGCTATTGAGCGCCACCGCCTGGTTTCCACTCTACGAGAACTCTCTTTAGTCGACGCGCTAACCTGTCTTTACAATCGCCGGGCGTTTTTCACCCTGGGTAAGCGCCAGCTGAAGCTTGCCTTGAGAACGAAATCATCCGTAACCCTCTACTTCATAGACCTTGACGGCCTAAAGAAGATAAATGACGAGATCGGCCACGCCACTGGCGACAAATACCTACAGGGCGCCGCCGAGGTCTTCAAGGAGACTTTCCGTGAATCGGATCTCGTAGCGCGGATAGGAGGCGACGAGTTCGCCGCCCTCGCCGTTGAGGCGGAGGAGGATGGAGAGGGAACAATAGAGGCCAGACTTGTCAAAAGGGTGAACAACTATAACGCCAAACACGCCAAAGACGGCGGCTTGCTCTCTCTCTCCGTTGGCAAGGCTATTTGCGCTGCGGGAAACAACTGCACCCTTGAGGCGCTCCTCTCCGCGGCGGACAGAAAAATGTATGAGGTGAAAAAAGCGAAGAAAGCCTCACACGGGTGAGCCGCTAACGATACCTTTAAAGCAACCCTCTTATAGAATTTCCCTCGCAGTACCTATTTCCTTTTATAGTTTAACTCCTTTAAATTAGCTTGTACCATATAGCGCAAGGTGCTTGGCGGTGTTTTGTTCCGTTAGCCGCTACCAATCTGTCTTAAAGGGGGAGAGATGAACTCCAGAGTATTTGCGCGAAAGCTGCTGGCTGAATTGCCGAAGCTCGTCTCATCGGGGGTGCTCGATGAGGACTCTTCTTTAAAATTAAGAGAGTATTATGAGCCAAAAGCGGCTGATGGAGCGAACCTCACCGTACTGGTCTTCGCAGCGCTTGGAGCGCTCCTCATCGGCGGAGGCTTAATACTCCTGGTGGCTCATAACTGGGATGAACTTGGCCGTCACGCCCGCGCGGTACTTTCGATACTTCCGCTCTTGTTTTGTCAAATAATGTCGCTCTGGGTTGTGTTGACCGGCCGGAGGGGAGGCGCATGGTCAGAGGGGACCGGTATTGCCTGGCACCTGACGACGGGCGCGGCCATAGCGCTTATCTCCCAGACTTACCACATAGGCGGGACCGTCCCGGATTTCCTCTTTGGCTGGGCGCTCTTGACCATCCCTGTCACCTATCTCATAAGCAGCGTGGGAGCCTTCTCCCTATGGGTGTTGACCTGGTCGGCTTGGCAACTCTCAGCTTTCGCGGGGCAGATGGAGTTTAGTTGGCTCTTCTGGCCCGTATCTTTAATCTTCTTGCCCTATATAATGGGGGTCTATCGGGACAACCGCTATGGAGGCCGGGCCGCTCTGGTCTCGCTCGCAGTAGTAGCGCTTACCGGCGCGGGGTGTTTCTCCTCGTACTTATTCCTAAAGGGCCAAATGAGCGTTTATCTGGCTCCGCTGGCGGCGACATCGATTTATCTTATGGGCGTCAACTGCTTTAAAGAGGCCGAGAACCCAAGGCAAAACCCCCTCCTTTCGCTTGGAGCATTGGCCGTGGCTATTTTGATCCTGGTCTTCTCCTATGAAGATATTTGGCGCCACGTTATGAGTAGATACGCTTACTCCTTTAGAGACTTTAAGGGCGCGCCGGGATGGTGGACGCCCTACGGATATGCCAACTTCGCGCTCTTTTTATTGAGCTGGACGGCGCTTCTCTTCGGCGCTTTAAAAAACAAGGTTTACCACGCGCTCTCTTTCGGATTATTGCCCGCGGCGGTATTTGTCTCCTGGCTCCTCAATAAGTCAATGGCGAGCTATTTCCCCGGGGTAATTATTATAAATATTTATGGCCTCGCGGCCGGAGTCTTTCTGGTGACCAGAGCCTCGAAGGCCGGAAGCATCTGGGCGCTGAACCGGGCCATGGCATTCATCGCTACACTTATAGCGTTGCGCTTCTTTGATTCCGACCTCTCCATACTCCTGAAAGGAGTGTCGTTCATAATAATCGGCGCGATCTTTCTGGCGGCTAATTTCAAGATGACGAGAAAGGGAAGGGTTAAGTGATGAAACGGCTGATTATCATCTCGATTGCACTCTTTTCCCTTATACAGATTGGCGCGCTCGGCAAGAAGATCTTCGCCCTTGAGGATGCCCTCGCAACGGGAGAGCTCCATCTGTTCAAAGCAGCCCCCATAGACCCTTACGACCCATTCAGAGGGCGTTACGTAGCGCTGTCGCAGGAAAACCTCAGGATGAAAGTTGAAGAGGGAAAAGTATATGGAAAGGGCGAAAGCATATGGGTGAGCGTTGTTAAAGGTGAGGATGGTTACTCCTCATTCGCGGGGCTCACATTCAAAGAGGACCCTGCACCTAAAGTGCGCGCCAGGGTGCGTTACTCAAGTGGCGATACGCTGACTATCGATCCACCCTTCTCCCGGTTTTACATGAACGACAAGAGGGCGCCTCAAGCGGAGCGCGCTTATCGAAAAAGGCAGCGAAGGGAAGAGCTTGGCGCATATATCGCTGTTCGGCTAAAGGATGGGGTCGGCGTGATAGAAGACTTATACATTGATGGCAAAAAGATTGACGAATATCTTCGTGAAGAGGATGAGCGCAAACACGATTAGGGTGTTGCCGGTTATCCAGTTACCCTCTTTGTATGAGCAGGAGGCTTACCAGCATCCCTGCGGAGCCGACTATGCGAGGGAGGTTTAACTCCTTTACCGGCATCCCCATGAGGCCGAAGTGGTCGAAGATTACCGACACAAGGATGCTCCCTGCGATGGAGGCGGTGAGGGTGTTGGCGATGCCTATTCTCGGCGCGATGGTTATGACCATCGTAACGTAGGCGGCGCCTAGTAGCCCCCCGATGTAGAGGTGCAAGGGCTGCGAGCGGAGAAGCGCTGGGGAGGGCAGCTCCGGCCTTATCAGGGTGAGCACCGCGAGTAGGCCGATAGTGCCCCCTAAAAAAGATATAAAGGACGCTTGGAGCGGGTGGCTCAGGACTTGCCCCAGCCGGGAGTTTATCGCGCTCTGTAGGGGAAGTACACCGCCCACGAGCAGTGCAATCGCCATGAGGGTTAAGGTCTTCATAGTCAAAACTCCCTGTTTCCATAGTAGTCTTAAATTTAAGAATAAGGCTTCTGGCGACTATTTACAAAGGACAAGGCACCTTTAGCTATTTCCCCATTTCGTCATTACTTCGCTTTATTGCTTTTTGTCTTGCCTATTGATTTTGCAAATGTCGGCGTTTTGGGAGAGAATTCCACTCCTTGCTTTCGATTATGGGAGGTGATTTCTGTGGAGCGTATCGAGCGGGCCGTATTCGCCAAGCTAAACGGATACAACTGCGCCGAGTCTGTAGTTACGGCGTTTGCTGATGATTTTGGCATAGACCATGACAATGCGATGAAGCTTGCCTGCGGGCTCGGCGGCGGCCTCGGAGGGCAGGGGCTGGCTTGCGGCGCCCTGACGGGGGCAACAATCCTCTTCGGCCTAATCCATGGAAGGACCGAGCCTGAAGACGTTGAAGCCAAGAAGAAGACCTACGCGCGGGTTCATGCCGCAGCGGAGGAGTTTAGGGCAATACATGGAAACGTGAATTGCGTCTCCCTTCTGGGTGGCTCGATGGAGGGTGCCATAGCCTCGGGACTCAACAAAACTCTCTGCCCTAAGCTGGTCCGCACCGCCTGTGAACTGGTTGAGCGTGAGCTGAGGGAGTCCGGCAAGGGTTGACGCAATTATAGAGGAGTTGGCCCTGTAGGCAGCATAGGTAATTAAAAAAGGGCCGCCCTTGTCGGGTGGCCCTTGTCTTTTGTAGTCTTCGCTCCTTACTCGCTTCCCATGTTGAGCTTTGAGCGGTCGACTTTTCGCTTTTTGTGTAGCAGTAGAAGGTCGTGGAGCGGCTCTTCAAGGGCGGCTTTTGCTGCGTCGTCGAGGGAGTCCTTCTCGGAGGCCTCCTTGAATGTTTTCGTTAACTCTTCAAGGTCTTCGGGCTTCTCCATCATCCCCCAATCGGTCTGCTCGAAGGCGAGGTTTGCCGAAGCGATGCCCTTTTTGAAGTCGCCGTCCTTCATGGCGAACCAGGCGTCTCCGATGAGGGCGCGGGGCAGGGTGGGGTCGAGCGTGAGGGCGTGGGCGAAGGCCTCGCGCGCGGCTTTCTCGCTTTCGGCATCCTGCTTTTTGTCGGTGACGTAGAGGGCGCCTTTATATGCGAAGCAGTCGGCGAACTTCTCCTCGGTCTCCAGAATGCCGTCTATATCCTTCAGGGCGCGCGATACGCGGCCACGCTCTGCGCTCCGTGTTATCATGCCAAAGCGAAGGGTTACGTGTTTTTCCGGCCGGTAGCGGTTGGATGCGGCCTCTACGTGCTTTTTGCTCTTATCTTCTTCGTGCTCGATGCCAAGCTTTTTTTCAATGTGCTCGGTTATCTCGTCGCCGTAAGCGGTGGGCGCTCCCGCGAGGGCGTGTACAACCTTCAACTCATTGTCGAGTACAAAAGTTGTGGGCATCGCCTTAATCTCCCAAGCGCGGTAGGTCGAAAGCCCCTCGTCGGAGAGTATGGTGAAGGTCACCTTGTTTTTTTCAAGGTATTGGGAGAGCGTAGTCTTGAAGTTGGCGTCGGTCGTTTCCGCTTCGGCGTTCACGCCTACCACAGCGACACCCTGCTCTTCAAATTTGTCCGCTATTTTCTGTAGCTCGGTGAGCGCCTTCTCGGATTTGGGGCTCCATGTGGCGAAAAAGACCACCACCGTAACGGGAAAATTCCTGAGGAGCTCCATATTTACAGGCTCCCCGCCCATGGTGTTCATTGTAAATGTCGGGAGAGGGTCAGGGTGAGCCTCCGAAGATACAGCCGCAGTTGCCGCGAAGAGTGTGAGGCAAGCCGCTAAGGCGGCTATACAAGTGCGCCTGGCGAACTCCTTTGGTGTTGCCATTTTAACTCCTTCAAGACGTTCAGATTATTCCCTTGGTGCCGCGCCATAAATTTCACGAGCGCACATTATATACACTTATCGGGTTTCTTTCAAAACGCTTTAGCCCGGCAAAGAATTAAATACATATAAAGAAGTCATGCTAAAGCACTAAAAAATATGGGGAATAAGACTTCTAAAGCAGTGAAACGTCGCAAGGAGACGGGCAGCTCTTGGAGGGTACTTTTCTTGACCCTCCAACGGGGTACGCGTATCATTTAACGTCCGCGATTAAACAGACCCTTGGAGGGACTTTATAGTATGAAGAAGGTAGTGGTTATCGGGGGCGGGCTCTCTGGGCTAAGCGCCGCCAGGGCGGTGAAAGACGCCGCAGCTGAGAGGGGCATCGGAGTTGAGCTCACCCTCCTTGAGAAGGACGATGTGCCCGGCGGAAAGATCCGCTCCCTCAGGGAGGATGGCTATCTCTGCGAGACCGGCCCAAACGGCTTTCTCGACAATAAACCATCGACGATGGCGCTGACTCGCCGGATGGGGATAGAAAACCTCCTATATAAATCCGACGACAACGCAAGAAAGCGCTTTATCTTCACAAACGGCAAACTTGAAAAGCTGCCGGAAGACCCGCTCTCCTTTATCATGTCGGAGGTGCTTTCGATTCGAGGTAAGCTCCGCCTGGCCGCCGACTTCTTCCTCCCTCAGGGTGAGCCGGGCAAGGACGAGACCGTAGCGGAGTTTGTCCGCCGCAGGATTGGAGAGGAGGCGCTGGACAAACTGATCGACCCGATGAGCGCGGGCATTTACGCGGGGGACCCCTCCGTAATGTCAGTCATAGCCTGTTTCCCCAAGGTCAAGATGATAGAGGACCAGTTCGGCGGCCTCCTCAAAGGGATGCTGGCGATGCAGAAGATGGCTAAGGCGCAGGGGCGGCAGGGGCCGCAGTCGGCTGGCCCGGGCGGCACCCTCTGGTCCTACGGAGAGGGCGCGGGTGTGCTCCCAACGCTCCTGGCAAAAGAGCTGGGCGAGGGGGTTAAGACCGGCGTAGAGGCGAGAGCCCTAGAGCGAAACGGTTCAGGCTGGCTCGTCGCGACAGAGGGCGGAGAATATGAAGCTGACGAGGTTGTACTGGCGACACCGGCTTATGCCGCGTCAAAGCTCCTTGCCCCACATTCCGAGGAAGCTTCGCGCCTCATGTCAAATATCCCATATGTCAAGATGGCGGTTGTCTGCTTAGGCTACGACAAGGGGTCTGTGCCGCATCCGCTAGACGGCTTTGGCTTTCTAATACCCAAGAAGGAGGGCAGGAAGATCCTGGGCTCGCTCTGGTCCAGCTCGATATTCCCGAACCGCGCGCCCGAGGGCAAAGCGCTCTTTACCCTGATGATGGGTGGCGCGCGCAGCCCCGAGCTCGCAACCCTTCCGGAGGAAGAGCTCCTGGCCGCTTGCCGTGACGAGATGGCGGTGACCCTGGGCGCCACAAAAGAGCCTGAATTCGTAAAGATCGTAAGGTGGGATAAAGCAATACCGCAGTACCTCGTCGGTCACCTTGACCGGGTCAAGGTCATAGAACGCGAGATTTCGGCGCTCGGCGGCGTTACCCTCGGCGGCAACGCCTACTACGGCATAGGAATCAACGATTGCACCATGCGCGCCGAACTCATCGGACAGATGGTCGCTGAAAAATTAGCAAAAACCGGAGGAGCATAGATGTATGATTTTGACGCCATCGTAATTGGCGCGGGCCCCTCCGGCATCAGCGCGGCGCTGACAATGGCGCGCGGCGGACTTAAGGTCGCGGTCCTTGAGCGCGGACCCTATCCCGGCTCCAAGTCCCTTATGGGCGGCATCCTCTACACCAATGTGCTCGCTTCGCTCCTGCCGGATTTTCTTGAACGCGGCGCGCCGCTTGAGCGCTATATCTCACGCAAGGGGCTCTCGGTGCTCTCTGGAGAGGCGGAGATAGCCTTCTCCTTTGCTACTACGAAGTGGGATGCGCCGCCAAACAATCACTCCTGGACTGTTCTTCGCGCCAAGTTCGACAGGTGGTTCGCCGCCGAAGCGGAGAGGGAGGGGGTCGAGATAATCTCCGGCGTCGTCGTGGACTCCCTTTTAAAGGACGGCGACGGCAAGGTGATAGGAGTGCGGAGCCGTGTGGGCGAGGGGCAGGAGGCCGATGAGGGAGACCTTAGCGCGCCTGTTGTCATAGTCGCCGAGGGCGCCAACTCCCTAATCGCCGAGGCGGAGGGGCTAAAGCCACAGCTGGATTCATCGATGGTGGCTATATCCGCCAAGGAGACGTTGAAACTCTCCCGTGAAACCATCGAGGAGCGCTTCGGCGTCGAGGGCGACGCCGGGGTTGCCATTGAATTCATAGGCGAGGCTACCGCCGGGCTGCCTGGGGCGGGCTTTCTCTATACCAACGGAGACACCCTCTCCGTTGGTGTCGTCGTATACCTGGAGGAGCTTAAAGCGAGCGGCCTCACCCCGGAGGAGTTGATTGGGCGCTTCAAGGCGTACCCCTCGGTTAAGCTCAAGGTCAAGGGGGGCGAGGTTATCGAGTATGGGGCGCACCTCATACCGGAGACGGGCTTTAATAATCTTCCGCTCCTGGCTAAAGATGGCCTCCTGCTAGTGGGCGACTCCGCGGGGCTTGTATCCACCTCACCACGGCATGAGGGCTCAAATTACGCGATGGCCTCAGGCGTCTTCGCTGGCGAGACCGTTATAGAGGCGAAGGCCGGAGGAGATTTCACGACTTCAGCCTTAAGCGGGTACAAGAAGCGCCTTGAGGAATCCTTCGTCCTAAAAAACATGGAGCGCTACCGCGACTGGCCCGGGTTCGTCAAATCCTCCCCCCATCTCTTCGCGGCGTGGCCTTCGGCGCTGGCCGCTCTCGCCGAGGCTTCCCTGGAGGTCGGCGGCGACGACGCGGCTGTGGAGGGGCGGCTATGGGACCTCTTCCAACGGCGCATAGGGTTACTGCCCTTTGGGATGACCGCGATGAAGATGCGTAACGCGCTGCGGATCCTGGGCTACGGGAAGACCGACGGTGTAATTGACTATCTCTCCCGCAACTGGTGATAGAATAAACCACGCGGGGTATTGAAAGAGTTTTGATGAGCGAGAAAAAAGTCACCCTTGAGGAGCGCCTTTACGCCAACGAGTACCGTACGGCGAAGGAGAGCCACCTTGAGATATCGGATGAAAAGAAGTGCCTCACATGCGAGGGCAGGCCATGCACTACAATCTGCCCCGCAGGCACGTACACGTGGAGCGATGAATCCTCACGGGTCATCGTCAGCTTTGAAAACTGCCTCGAATGCGGCGGCTGCCGCGCGGTTTGCCCTTCGAGGATAATCTCCTGGCGCTACCCGATGGGCGGCGCGGGGATCTGTTACCGCTACGGCTAGGCCGGGCGCTATATCAGGAGCGAGAAGATGCAATTTCCAGAATTACGCCTACGCAGGCTTCGCAGGACCGAGACCCTTAGGAGGATGGTGCGAGAGACGCACCTTACCCCCGACGACTTCATCTACCCTNATCTACCCTCTCTTCGTAAGGGAGGGTGAGGGTATTCGACATCCGATAAATTCGATGCCGGGGCAGTTTCAGCTCTCCATCGACGAGACGGTGAAGGAGGCGAAGAACGCCTGGGACCTCGGCGTGCCTTCGGTGATCCTCTTTGGCATCCCCGACCACAAAGACGCGGTGGGCTCCACCGGCTTTGACCCCGATGGAATAGTCCAGCGGGCGATAAAGGCGATTAAGGACGCGGTGCCGGAGATGTGCGTAATCACCGACGTCTGCATGTGCGAGTACACCGACCACGGCCACTGCGGCGCGATAGTGGATGGCGACGTCGACAACGACGCCACCCTTGAGCTCCTAAGGAAAGAGGCGCTAACCCACGCCCAGGCGGGGGCGGACATGGTTGCACCCTCCGACATGATGGACGGCCGCGTCGGCGCTATTCGGAATATCCTCGATGAAAACGGCTTTAGCAACATCCCCGTGATGGCCTACGCGGCAAAGTACGCCTCAACCTTCTATGGGCCCTTCCGCGACGCAGCCGAGTCGCCGCCGCAGTTCGGCGACAGAAGAAGCTACCAGATGGACCCGCCCAACGCCCTTGAGGCGCTTCGCGAGGTGGAGCTCGATATAATGGAGGGCGCGGATATCGTAATGGTCAAGCCCGCGCTCCCCTACCTGGACATCATCCGCATGATCAAGGACCGCTTCGGGCTCCCCACAGCGGCCTACAACGTCTCCGGCGAATACTCGATGGTAAAAGCCATGGAGCGGCTGGACTGGGGCGATGGACGCGGCCTTATGATGGAGATGCTAATGAGCATCAAACGCTCCGGCGCGGACATGATCCTCACCTATTTCGCCCCGGAAGCGGCGAAGGTCATCCAGGGTTAGGGTTTGAGCGCCGAAGAGACTGAATACAGGGTTGTCGAGACCTCCTCCGTTACGGAGGAGGAGCTCACCCGCCTCCTCAATGAATACGCAGGGCGCGGCGGGTGGATATTCGACGGCTTTCACTTTGCGATGCGGGAGGGTTCCCACAGGCCGTCGATGGCCTTCGCGCTCTTCCATCGAAAACGCGTAAAGGAAGAGGGAGGTGAAATGTGTTGATTAAACAGTTGACCTATGCCGCTTTTATGGCGCTGATTGCGATTGCGATTTCACTTCCCGCCTTTGCGGCCCCCTCGGTTTCACGCTCCGCCTTCACACGCGAAATAGTGGCGCGAGAGCCCGCCGAGGCCTCTGTAGAGTTTCCCTCCGACGTGGGGGAGGTCTATTTCTTCACACAGATACTCGATGCAGGCAAAAGTGAGGAGATAGTTCACCGTTGGGATTATAACGGCGAGACGGTTGCCGAGGTTTCCCTCCATGTCGAAGGGCCCAGCTGGCGAACATGGTCCTCAAAGAAGGTCATGCCGCACCAACTTGGAGCGTGGAGCGTTACCGTCATCACAGCAGAGGGCGATGCCATCGAAACCGCGAACTTCACAATCACAAAATAGATGAAGCGCGTTTACCTCCTCGACGGGACAAACCTCCTCTACCGCGCATACCACGCGATAAGACGCTTTACCACCGCCTCGGGACTTACCACCCACGCCGTTTACGGCATAATCTCCATGGTCCTGAAGCTGGAGCGCGAAGAGCGCCCAGACCTCGTAGCGGCGATCTTCGACCCGCGCGGCCCCACACTCAAACACGAACTTTATGAAGAATACAAGGCCAACAGGGAGAGAACCCCGGAGGACCTGATAGAGCAGATACCCTATGTTCACAAAGTGTTGAAGGCGATGGGGCTCCCCGTGCTGGTGGTCGACGGGGTGGAGGCCGACGATGTCATCGGCACCCTTGCGACAAAGCTCTCCGGCGAGGGCGACGAGGTTACAATCGTCACCGGCGACAAGGACTTTTGCCAACTTGTGAGCGAGCGAATACGCCTCCTCGACACGATGAAAGAGCGCTTCACGACAGTTGAGGATGTGCCCGACAGGATGGGGGTAAGCGCGGAGCGGGTCATTGACCTTCTAGCGATTATGGGCGACAAGGTGGACAACCTCCCCGGCGTGCCGGGCATAGGCCCAAAAGGCGCGGCGAAGCTGATAGAGGAGTTCGGCTCGCTTGAAGGTATCATCGAACACTCGGGGGAGGTGAAGGGCAAACGCGGCGAGGCGCTGCGCGAGCACCTCGACCGCATACGTATGAACGTACCCCTCGTGACTATAGAGCGCGACCTCGACCTGCCAATAGGCGAGAAAGACCTGACCCCGCGCGAACGGGACCGCACTAAGCTTGCGGCGCTCTTCAGAGAGCTTGAATTCAAGCGCTTTTTAAAGGAGCTGGACCTTGAGGGTGTAAAAGCGCCGCAGCCTGAAAAGAACCGCACAGAGCCCCATCGGGTCGCCGGGGTCAACCCGGCTCTTCCGCTGGGAGAGGTGGGGGCGTCAAGCTCCAATGAAATACCGGAGGATTGGATCGCGGTAATCGAGGGCGGAGAGGGCGTTTCATTTATCGATGCGGGGGGGCGTATCGCGTCTCTTCAGGAGGGCGCCACCCTGGTGGGCCACGGGCTCAAGACTTTCCGACGGCTTTGGCCGGAAGCCGGGGTCCCATTCAAAGGCCCCTTCTTCGACACCCGCGTCGCGGCGTACCTCCTGAATCCGGGGCAGCGTGATTACCACCTCGAAGACCTCGCCCGCGACCGTGGCATTGTCCCCGGAGGCGGTGAGGGAGTCCTAAAACTGGCGGCGACTATGAGGGCCGAACTCGAAGATGCGGGGATGGGAAAGCTCTCCGATGAGATTGAGATGCCCCTGGTCGGGGCATTGGCCCGGATGGAGGCGCGGGGGGTGCTCGTGGATTCGGGAAGGCTTGCCGAGCTCTCCGAAGAATATGAGGGGCGCATCGAAACCCTCGCGGCGAAGATGTATGACCTTGCCGGAGGAGAGTTCAACCCAAACAGCCCAAAGCAGCTCTCCGAGATACTCTTTGAGAAGCGGGGCCTTACGCCCATAAGAAAGACCGCGACGGGGGCATGGTCCACCGACGCCTCCGTCCTTGAGGAACTTGCTCTGGTCGATGAGCTTCCAGCGGTTGTCATTGACTACCGTGGGCTGACGAAGCTGAAAAACTCCTTCATAGACACGCTGCCAAAGCTTGTTGATGAGCGCGACGGGCGCATCCACGCAACTTTCCACCAGATCGTCGCGGCGACCGGGAGGCTCTCCTCCTCCAACCCCAACCTACAGAACATCCCGGTGAGGGGTGATGAGGGGCGGCGCATCAGGGAGGCTTTTGTCGCGCCTGAGGGTTACACGCTCCTCTCCGCAGACTACTCGCAGGTGGAGCTTAGGCTGGTCGCGCACATGAGCGCCGACCCCACCCTGCTTGAGCTCTTCGCCTCCGGGCGCGATATTCACTCCGAGACGGCGGCGCGTCTCTTTGACGTAGGCCCCCTCGGCGTAACCAGTGAGATGCGGAGGCAGGCTAAAACCGTAAACTTTGGAATTATCTACGGAATAAGCCCCTTTGGCCTTGCCCGTCAGCTAGGGGTGCCGCAGCCCGAAGCCAAGCGGATGATCGACACCTACTTCAAGCGCTTCCCCGGGGTCAGGTCTTTAACCGAGCGTTTTGTCGAGGAGGGCGCCGAGAGGGGATATTCGCTCACCCTCTTCGGCAGAAGGCGGCCACTGAGGGAGCTTGCCTCCAGAAACCGCAATGAGCGTGAATTCGGCAAGCGCATGGCCTTCAATTCACCGATCCAGGGCACTGCGGCCGATATTATCAAGAGAGCGATGCTCGATGCCGTCGCGGCGATGGATGCGGCGGCGCTTGACGCGGAGCTCATTTTGCAGGTACACGACGAGCTGGTCTTCGAGGTTAAGGATGAAGCGCTCGGTGAGGCGCGTAAGCTACTTGTAAAGGCTATGGAGTCGGCCGCGGACCTCTTGGTCCCGCTACTCGTCGAGGCGGGCGAGGGCAAGGACTGGTTCAGCGCCCACGGCGGGTGAGCGCATAACGCCTCTAAATGTTTGAATTCACGGGACACCTGACGTGTCGCCGACCACTAATCAGAGGGGTCTGACGGCGCTATTGCCCCTTGACTTAAATCCCTCTCCCGATTAGGATTGAGGGTAAAGCATGGAGAAGTCTATGCACCTGGAAAAACTGGATCTTCTGGAGAAAGAGCTGGGTCGTTTAATCGAGCAGTATGAACGGCTTAGGGAGGAGAATGAGCTCCTCAGACAACGTCTTGAGAGTGACACAAAAGAGTTGAGCGAACTGAAAGATCAGATCGTGGCGCATGAGAGCCGCAAAAGGACGGCGCTGGAGGCGCTTGGTCGCATTGGCGGGGTGGTCGAAAAGCTCGAAGCATTGCAGAATAAAGATGTCGGAGAGAGTGCTTGAAAATTTGCGAGGTAGAGATTTTCGGAGATAAGTATGCGCTTAGGGCGGATATGGACGATGAGAAGGTCCTAGCCCTTGCCCGGTTGGTCGACACGCGTATGCGCGATGTCGCCAAAGCCTCTCCGACCGCATCGTCGCTGCAAATAGCCGTGCTCGCCGCTTTGGATTTGGCGAGTGAAGGTGGCGTCGCCGCCCAAGCTGAAGAAAAATATCAGGAGAGGCTTGAGGGTTTAACCCTTGAGGTTGAGGAGAGGGCCGAGAAAATGCTCGGAATGCTCTCGGGGAGCCTTGCCTGACGCTCAAGTTTTAATTGGGGAATTGCCCCTGCTGTGTTCGTGATCAGACGGAAGCTGTTGAGCCAATGAAATCGTAACGGGAGTCCTTACCTACCGTGGACGGCATGCCCCCTTTGTCGGGGATCCGATAAGCGGCACAAGGGCACCCACCTTTCCGGGAAAGGTTCAACGAGAACCTCAACCGACACGGCATGAGCGGGGGCATCTTTTCGGGGGCTTTACGCGCCTGGCCCCATTGCCGTAGTACCCGGAGCTCTCATTTCGCCCTTTCTCCCGAAGAGGACCAGGTCCAAACCGATATCCGGACCCGGCAGGTCCTTTTATGAAGGGAGAGTCCCACTTGGATTTAACGATAACGATCATCGCCGTTGCCGTGGCAGCCGTGGCAGTGGCGCTTTTCTGGCTTATCCTCACCCTTAAGGGTAAGAGCCAGTCAGCCGGAAACGCGCACGACGCGACCTCCTCGCTACTCGAAGAAGCCAGGAAGCAAGCGGCGATAATACGTAAAGAAGCTGAGATAGCGGCTAAGGAGGCCCTCCTCGCCCAGCGCTCCCGTTTCGACAAAGAGATGGAGGAGCGAAAGAGTGAGTTGGTGGCGCAGGAAAAACGCCTCTCCGGCCGTGAAGAGTCAATCGACCGCAAAGAGGCCAACCTCGAAAAACGCGATGAGAAGCTTGTTGAAATCGAAAAGAGGCTGAGCTCACGTCAGAGCGACCTCGACAAAAAGCAGAACAAGGTCGACGCGCTGGAAAAAGAGGTGCTTTCAAACCTCGAACGAGTCGCCGGTATAAGCGCGGAGGAGGCCAAGGCGGAGCTGAAAGAGAGCCTCTTGAGCGAGGCACGTCACGAGTCCGCTAAGTATATCCGCGAAATTGAGGATGACTCCAAGAAGATAGCCGACAAGAAGGCCAAGGAGTATATCAGCCTGGCTATCCAGCGCTACGCCGGCGATTACGTAGCCGAGCGCACCGTGACCTCCGTGCAGCTGCCCAATGAGGAGATGAAGGGGCGCATCATCGGCCGCGAGGGTCGGAACATCCGCGCGATTGAGGCCGCCACCGGCATCGACCTCATCGTCGACGATACTCCCGAGACGGTGCTCCTCTCCGGCTACAACCCTGTACGCCGGGAGGTTGCGAGGGTTGCCCTTGAGCGGCTGATTACCGATGGGCGAATCCACCCCGCGCGTATCGAGGAGGTCGTCACCAAGGCCGCCGCTGACGTGGAGCGTGAGATCCAGGAGGCTGGAGAGCAGGCAACCTTCGACGTCGGTGTGCACGGCATCAACTCCGAGCTCATTAAAACTCTAGGCAGACTCAAGTACCGTACCTCCTTCGCCCAGAACGTCCTCGAACACTCCATCGAGGTCGCCTTTCTCTGCGGAATCATGGCTGCGGAGCTCGGGCTGGATGTCAAGATGGCGAAGCGCGCAGGGCTGCTCCACGATATCGGCAAAGCGGTAGACCACGAGATCGAGGGCTCCCACGCAATCATCGGCGCGGACCTCGCCCGCAAGTACCGCGAACCCAAGGATATCGTCAACGCCATCGCAAGCCACCACGGCGACGTCAAGCAGGAGACGCTGCTCGATATACTTGTGCAATCCGCCGACGCGCTCTCCGCCGCGAGGCCCGGCGCGCGCCGCGAAATGCTGGAGACATACGTCAAGCGTCTGGAAGACCTTGAGCGTATCGCCAACGATTTTGAGGGCGTCGCCAAATCCTTCGCCATTCAGGCAGGCCGCGAGCTTAGAATAATGGTCATGAGTGATCAGGTCGACGACGACACCTCGGTGCTGCTCTCAAAGGATATTGCCCGCAAGGTTGAGCAGGAGCTCAGCTATCCGGGGCAGATTAAGATTACAGTAATCCGTGAAACGCGGGCGGTGGACTACGCTAAGTAATGCGTATCCTCTTTATCGGCGACATAGTCGCCGAAGCGGGGCTGAGAACCCTCAAGGCGGTGCTCCCCACCGTGAAAAAAAGGCTCGCCCCTGATATCACAATCGCAAACGGCGAGAACGTCTCCCGCGGCTTCGGAATGGCTCCACCGCATATAAAGGGGATATTCTCCGCCGGGGTGGACGTCATAACGACGGGCAACCATGTCTGGGACAAGCGCGAGGGCTTTGAAGTTATCGGTCGCGACGAGAGGATCCTGCGCCCCGCGAACTTTACCCCGGGCGTACCTGGAAGGGGTTGGGGGCTCTACGATAGGGGAGGTTGGCGCGTCGGGGTTGTAAATCTTGCCGGACGTATTTTCATGAACCCCGCCGAAAACCCCTTTATAATCGCCGAAGATGCGGTTGCCGACCTGAAAAATAACGGCGCCAAGGCCATATTCGTTGATTTTCACGCGGAGGCCACCAGCGAGAAGGCGGCGATGGGGCACCATCTGGACGGCAGGGTCGCGGTGGTTGCGGGAACGCATACGCATGTTCCCACCGCGGATGGACGAGTTCTCCCGGGCGGCACCGGCTTTATCTCCGACGTTGGGATGACGGGTGTGCGCGACTCGGTAATCGGAGTGGAGAAAGCCCCTTCAGTGAAGCGTTTTATGACGGGCATGCCTTACATGACCCCCAGCGCCGAAGGCAAGGGAACTCTTATGGGGGCGCTCTTTGAGGTAGATGAACGCGGCCTTTGCGTCAATGTGGCGAGGGTCGAGGAGAATGAGCCCTGAGCCGCCCGGCGGGGATGAGAAGATTGCGGGGCCCGATTGGGTAGCTGCGCGGCTTTGGCGCGCCGGCACATCGGGCCTTTTGAATATTTAACCAGAACGGGATGACAGGATGGACACTAGATACGACAACCCCCTCATTAAGCAACGCCTTGAAAAAGCAGAAGGCATGCGCGAAGAGGGGCTTAACCCATACCCCAATGACTTTAGACCAGCGCACACCGCCGCCAAAATCCGTAAGGACATGGAGGGGCTGACGAGCGAGGAGATCGAGGCCAAAGGCAAACGCTACTCCGTAGCGGGGCGCATAATCTCCATGCGCGTAATGGGCAAGAACACCTTTTTGAAATTGCGCGACCGCTCCGGCGACATCCAGCTCTTCGTGCAGCGTGACGTTATCGGGCGCGAACTTTACGGCAAGTTCAAAAAGTACGATATGGGCGATTTTCTCGGGGCAAAGGGCACGGCCTTCATCACCAAGACAGGCGAGCTCTCAGTAAAGGCAAAGTCCATATACATGCTCTCAAAATCCCTTAGGCCGCTGCCGGAGAAGTTCCACGGCCTAACCGACAAGGAGACGCGCTACCGCCAGCGCTACGTCGACCTTGCGATAAACCCTGACGTACAGAGCACCTTCATCACCCGCACAAAGGTGGTGGCGTTCATCCGAAAATATTTCCAGTCAAAGGACTTCCTCGAAGTCGAGACGCCGATGCTCCAGACTATCCCCGGCGGCGCAACGGCGAAACCCTTCGAGACTTTTCACAACGCGCTCTCGGTAAAGATGTATCTTCGCATCGCGCCGGAGCTATACCTGAAGCGCCTCCTCGTCGGCGGTATGGAGCGGGTTTTCGAGATTAACCGGAACTTCAGAAACGAGGGGCTCTCCAACCAGCACAACCCCGAGTTCACTATGCTTGAGTTCTACCAGGCATACGCCACCTACGAGGATATGATGGCGCACACTGAAGCGCTCTTCTCAAAGATGGCTAAAGAGCTTACCGGCGGATATCGCATTTCATATCAGGGTGAGGAGATAGACTTCACCCCTAAATTCAACCGACTCACCATGCAGGAGGCGGTTGAGCGCTACTCCAGAGGCGAGCTTAGCGTAGAGGATACGGAGGATGAGGCAAAGCTCCTCGCTTTTGCAAATAAGCTGGGTATAGCCGACGCCGCCAAGATGAGCTGGGGCAAGCTCCTGGCGGAGGTCTTCGAGACCGTAGCGGAGCCCCACCTGATCCAGCCGACTTTCATTACGCAATATCCGGTGGATGTGAGCCCGTTATCCCGCAGGAATGAAAAAGACCCGCGCTTCACCGACCGCTTTGAGTTCTATATAGCCGGCAGGGAGATTGCAAACGGCTTCTCGGAGCTCAACGACCCCGTCGACCAGCTTGAGCGCTTTAAGGCGCAGTCCGCCGAGTGCGACAAGGGAGACGAGGAGGCGCACTGGATCGATGAGGATTACGTTCGCGCACTTGAGTACGGGATGCCCCCCGCCGGGGGCGAGGGAATCGGTATTGACCGCACGGTTATGATTTTCACCGACGCGCCCTCCATACGCGACGTGATTTTCTTCCCCCATATGCGTCCGGAGCGCACCGAGGGTTAGATGGCCGACTCCAGGGGGTTCGAGCTCTGGATTGCGCTAAGGTACCTTAGGGTCAGGGGCGGGGAGGGGTTCGTCCGCCTCATTACGTGGATAAGCGTCGGCGGCGTAGCCGTCGGGGTGATGGCGCTTATCGTCGTTCTCTCTGTTATGAGCGGCTTTGAGGGAGATCTTCGCGAAAAGATTATTGGCGCGACCCCGCACATCCGCGTAACGGCCAGGGTGGGAGACCTGAAAAACGCGGACAAAGTGCTGTCGGTTCTCCTTGAGACGGAAGGAGTAAAGAGCGCCTCTCCCTACGTGGAGAAGAAGATGATGCTCTCGCGTGAGGGTCAGGCGAGGGGGATTCTCTTCATGGGCCTAACCGAAAGCGGCGCAAAGGATTCAGGCGGGCTTAGGGCCGCGTTAAAGAGGCTGAAGGAGAGCGACGCGCAATCGCCTATCGTGCTTGGAAGCGAGATAGCGCGCACCCTGTCACTTACAGTCGGCGACAAGGTACGTATCTTCAGCCCGGGCGGTCAGGCGACGCCCGCGGGCTTTATGCCGCGCTTTCGCACCTTCACCGTAGTCGGGCGCTTCTCGACCGGTATGTATGAGTATGATACCACCTGGGCAGTTACCACCCTCGGTGAAGCGCAGGGGTTTCTCCGCCTTGGAGATGAAGTCACAGGTATAGAGGCCAACGTCTCTAACCCCGAGAATGCGCCGCAGGTGGCAGCCCTTGCGTCGAAGAAGCTGGACGATGGGCACCTCGTGCGTGACTGGACGGTTTTGAACAGCTCGCTCTTCGGGGCGATGAAGCTTGAGAAGGTGGCGATGTTCTTTATCCTCACCCTCATAATTTTGGTGGCGGCGTTTAATATTGCCTCCACCCTGATAATGGTCGTATTGGGCAAACGCAGGGAGATCGGAGTTTTAAAGTCTATGGGCGCATCCTCCTCATCGGTGATGAAGATTTTTATGGTCGAGGGGACGATGATTGGCATTTTTGGAACCCTGCTGGGAGTTGTCTCAGGGGTTGGCTTATGCCTCCTTCTGGGCCACACGGATCTGGTTCACCTGCCAAGCGACATCTACTACGTGGATAAGGTGCCGGTGCTGATGGAACCTGTTACAATCGCCCTAATTGCAGTGAGTTCGGTCGTAATCTCGCTAATCTCCACCACCTATCCGGCGCGCACTGCGGCGCGCCTCGATCCGGTGGAGACTATCAGGTACGAGTAGAGGTCAACTATGGCTATCTTCAAAAAGAGCGCTCCTCCGAAAGCAACGCCCTCTCAGGAGGAGAGTGAGCTCGCCTCAACCCTTGAGGCGATGAACCTCAAGATGATTAACGCCGTATGCGAAAAGTACGCTGACCCCGCTCAGCTCAACAGACCTTTATCCCTCTACCGACCTCTGCTCAGGATGGAGGAAGGATCGCTCTTTTACGGCTCCGACCTTGAACCGATTGAGGAGGGAGTCGATAGGTCAGGGGCCGAGAGCGGCGAGACTATCTCGGACTTCGTGGAACTCTTTGAGGTCGGAAAGAGGGAAGGAGCCTCCTCGCTCTTTAAGCCGAGAACTTTTTCAGTTGGGCAAATCGTCTATGCAGAGGGCGACGAGGGCAGCGAATTCTTCTTCCTTACCCGCGGGAAGGTGGCCTCATTCATGGTCGACCAGAGCAGCGGTGAGGAGATAGAGCTTGAAACGGTGCAGCCGGGGGCCTTCTTCGGTGAGGAGGCCGTACTTGCCGATGCCAGACGCCCCTCGACGGTAAGGGTTATCGATAGTTCGCTCATAATGGTGGTAAAGGCGGCGGAGCTTGCAAAGCTCCTCGGTGAAAATCCGAGATTCAAGGCAAAGTTGGAAGAGGTCAGGCAGCTCAGGGTCTCTGCGGCGATAAAAAAGGTTCTCAGGAGATCGGTTTGACTGCGCCTTTGCTCGAAGCCGTCGCGCTGGGTAAATCATACGCCCAGCCCAAAGGTTCCCTTGAGGTGTTGAAGGGGATATCGCTGACCGTAAAAAGCGGCGAAAGGGTAGCGATCGTAGGCTCCTCCGGCGCGGGGAAATCCACCCTGCTCCATCTTCTCGGCGCGCTGGACAGGCCAACTGCGGGCTCCCTGACCTTTGAGGGTGAGGATATCTTCAGGCGCGGAGACGCCGAGCTGGCGAAGTTCAGAAACAACAGGATAGGCTTTGTCTTCCAGTTTCATCACCTACTCCCGGAGTTCACCGCGGAAGAGAACGTTGCAATACCGGCGATGATTGGCGGTGCCCAAAAGAATGAGGCCCTTGATGGGGCGAGGGAGCTTCTGGAGGCAGTCGGGCTCTCAGAGCGGTTGACGCATAGGCCCGCGGAGCTCTCCGGCGGCGAGCAGCAACGAGTATCGCTGGCGCGCGCGCTAGCAATGAAGCCTGGCCTCCTTCTGGCGGATGAACCGACGGGCAATCTGGACTATCGCACAGGAGAGCTTGTGCATAACCTCCTGCTTGAGATGAACCGGCGCTACGGGGTTACCCTCATCGTCGCGACGCACAACCCTGAACTTGCCGCAGCCACTGACAGGACGATAACCATCGAAGATGGTCTAATAGTGAAAGAGGAAGATAATTGAAGTTTAAGAAGACGCTGGCGCTGATCGCGCTTCTCATGCTAACCCCCGCGCTGGCGTACTCATACATGGTGAACGTCGTGGAGGTGCGCGGTAACCTTCGCACTCCCGAAGGCGCTATCGTAAAAGAGATAAAGACCACGGCGGGCAGCGAGTACGATGAAGAGACAGCGAGAGGCGATATCAAGGCGCTCTACGCTACCGGGCTCTTCTCCGAGGTGGCGGTCGCCCGCGACGAGCAGGGCATAGTCACCTTTCTCGTTAGGGAAAACCCCGCTCTCAATAAGTGGACCATCGAAGGCGACGACAAGTATACCGTCGAGGACCTCGCCGAGGAGATGCCCTTAAAGCGCGAGGAGATTATCCGCGAAGGCCAACTGCTCAAAGCCTCCGAAGTGATAAGGGGCAAATACCATGAGGACGGCTACTTCCTGGCGCGGGTTACGCCGGAGGAGACTCGCCTTGACGACGGGAAGAACCGGGTAGACGTGACCTTTAAAGTCATCCGGGGTGAAAAGGTTAGAATACACAAGATAAAGATCCCAGGCGTTGAGGACCCCGGCGAGCTGGAGGACCTATACGACGGATTTAAATCCTCCGAAAAGAGTTTCTGGTCATGGCTGACCGACTCCGGAGCTTATAATCCCGACGAAATACAACGGGACGCGGAGTTTATAAACTATTACTACCTCGAAAATGGTCACGCGCTTGTCGTCGTCGGCAAGCCCCTTGTCAACCTCAGCCCGGATATGTCAAAGGTCAGGGTGGATATACCTGTGGAACCCGGACCGGTGTTCACCTTCGGGCCAGTGAGATTTTCTGGAGACAGTGATTACACCGTCGAAGAGATGGCCGAAGCGGTTAAGGTCAAAGGCGGAGATATATTTACCACCGCGGCGCTTCGAGAGGGGGTAAGAAAGTTAAAGGAGCTCCTCGGCGACAGGGGCTATGCCTTCGCGGAGGTTAGCCCGCTGACCAGCGTAAACCAGGATGCGCGGGTGATCGACTTGGAGTTCAGGGTGGATAAGGGAGACCCCGCGACGGTGGGCCGCATCGAGATTGTGGGCAACACCACCACGCGCGACCGCGTCGTAAGGCGAGACATTTACCTGGTGGAGGGCGAGCTTTACAACGGCACCAACATGACCCGTTCAAAGCGTAAGGTGAATAGGACAGGTCTATTCGAAAAAGCTGACTTTGATCTGCGCCGCCGCCCGGGCACATCCATAGTCGACCTCGACGTAAAGGTGACGGAGACAACTAACGGATCTTTCAGCGTTGGGGGAGGCTACTCCTCCCTTGACGGTCTTATCGGTATGGTCAGCCTCAGCCACAGAAACGTCTTCGGCTACGGTTACCAGCTCTCCCTCGACGGCTCCTTCGGGACCTCTCAGGAGACCTACTCGCTTAACTTCAATAACCCGCGTCTCTTTGACTCTGATGTATATTTCGGCATATCGCTCTATAAATCATATACAGAGTACAGCGAGTACTCACGTGCCTCGCAAGGTTTCTCGGTGAAAACGGGCCTTGACCTCAACGACGACTGGTCGACCAGACTTACCTACGCCTTTGACGACTCCAGCGTTTACGATGTCTGCACCGATGAAGATGTAGCCAACGGCACCTGCTTTGACGCAGCGTCGATAAGCGTTCAGGAGCAGGAGGGGCAGATTGTCACCGCCTCGCTGACGCCGATGCTCACCTACGATACCAGGAACAATCAGTGGGACGCTTCGGATGGCTCGAGGGGCACGGCCTCCGTGACGCTGGCCGGTGGGCCGCTCGGCCAGGACGCCCAATATATGCAATATAAACTAAAGGCGAAAAAGTACGTCTCCCTGCCCTGGGATACGATCTTCACCGCCTCCGCTGACTTCTCCTTCATTGAGGGGATAAACGGCGAACCTGTTCCGATATACGAGCTTTATGCCCTGGGCGGCATATACACGATGCGCGGCTTTGGTTGGCGAGATATAGGCCCCAAGGACGAAGGCGAGGTGGACCCTGTAACCGGAGAGGTTATAAGGGAGTCGACTGGTGAAGTCATCGGCGGTGACAAGTATGCGCTATTTAACTTTGAGTATCTGGTGCCTGTAATCAAAGAAGCGAAGCTGAAGGCCGTATTTTTTCTGGATGCCGGAAACGTTTGGGACGTCGGTGAGGATTTCTTCTCGACGGAGCTCAGGTACAGCGTCGGAACCGGTATCCGCTGGTTCTCGCCCCTCGGCCCCCTTAGGCTGGAGTACGGTTACATAATTGACCCAAAAGAGGGTGAGGACACTGACGGAAGGTGGGAGTTTAGTATAGGCGGATTTTTCTGATAAGTAGAATAAACAATAAGTTACCACAGAATATTAAAGTAAAATATGAACGGAGTGCAAGATGAAAAATAAGCTCATCAAAGCAGTGATAATATTTTCGGCCCTTATGGCTTTTGTAGTAACGGCGAGCGCGGCGCCAACCGGCAAGACCGCGGTGGTCGACCTCCAAAAATGCATCTCCAAGTCCAAGAAGGGGGAGCGGCTGGGCAGCAAATTCCGCGCTGAGCGTGACGGGCTGAAAGACTTCCTTAAGGTTAGGGAGGACGAGCTAAGAAAGATGATGGAGGATTTCGAGAAGCAGGCCCCGGTGCTTAGCGAGGAGGCGCGTATTGCCAAGCGCCAGGAGTTCGAGGAGAAGAAGGTCGCCTTCCAAAAGGAGATTGAGGCGGAGGAGCAGAAAATTCGCTCCAAGGGTGATGAGTTGACCTCCATAGTCTTGAAAGACCTCGAATCAATAGTGAGAGAAGTTGCCGAGAAGAACGGCTACGATATGGTTCTCAACAAGGCAGGTGTATGGCTGCTCTACGCTGATGACTCGATGGATATTACCGACGAGGTTATCCGCATATACGATGAAAGGTCTGCTAAGGAGTAATAACGTGGCCTCCTATACCCTGGGCGAACTCGCGGCGCGATTTAACGCGACGGTCAAAGGCGATCCCGCTTTGCTGATAGACGGAGTAACGACACTCCAAGCCGGCGGCATGGGGAAGCTCGCCTTTTTATCCAACGCCAAGTACCGCAAACAGCTTGGCGAAACCAGCGCAGCGGCGGTAATAGTGTCGCCCGCCGATATCGCCGAGGGTTTGAATCTCCTTGTATCCGAGGACCCCTACAAAACCTTCGCGCTCATATCACAACTCTTCAATCCGCCCAGCCACCCCCGTAAAGGGATTGACCCGCGCGCTTACATAGGCGAAGGAGTTGTCCTCGGCGAAGATATTACGATAATGGCTGGAGCCTATGTCGAGGATGGCGCGGATATCGGCGCGCGCGCCGTTATCTACCCCGGTGTCTACCTGGGCAGGGATGTATGCGTTGGCGAAGATACGGTGATTTACCCAAACGTTACAGTTAGGGAGGGTTGCAAGATAGGGGCTCGTGTCATCTTGCAGCCGAATTGCGTTATAGGTTCGGACGGTTTTGGTTTCGCGCCCGGCGCGGATGGACACGTCAAGATTCCACAGGTGGGAATTGTCCGCATCTCGGACGACGTCGAGATAGGTTCGCTTACCGCGGTAGACCGAGCAGCAATGGGCGAGACGGTGGTGGGTGAGGGAACAAAAATAGACAATCTTGTCCAATTGGCACACAATGTTAAAATCGGCAGGCATTGTTTTTTGGTCTCCCAGTCAGGAGTAGCGGGCTCCGCCCAGATAGGCGATTTCGTAATCATCGCCGCTCAGGGAGGAGTCGGCGGACACCTGGAGGTAGGCAATGGAGCGCGTATAGCGGCAAAGGCGGGGGTGACGCACTCTCTTGAGGCTGGACGGGAGGTTGCGGGTTTCCCCGCCATTGAACACAGAGAGTGGCTAAAGTCCGTCATGGCCTTCTCACGGACGCCGGATCTCAGGAGGAGCGTAAAAGCGATGGATCGCCGGATTAAAGAGCTGGAAGCCGCGCTTTTGCCGACAGAGAAAAAGGGGAACAAGTAATGATTGATGTAAAACAGATAATGCAGTTGATACCCCACAGATATCCGCTTTTGCTCGTCGATCGGGTCCTTGAAATTGACCCCGGCAAATCAATCAAGGCGATAAAGTGCGTGACGATAAACGAATCCTTCTTCAACGGGCACTTTCCAGGTGAGCCGATAATGCCGGGCGTCCTCATCATCGAGGCATTGGCGCAGGCAGGGGGCATTCTTGCCCTCTACTCTGAAGAAAAGACTTTTTCTGAAAACCGCCTTCTCTTATTTCGCGGTATCGAAAAGGCCAAATTCAGGCGCACCGTCGTTCCCGGCGATCGCCTGGAGCTTAACGCCACAATGCTCAAAAAGAAGCGCAACTTCGTTACCCTTGCCACCAAGGCAATTGTAGACGGCGAGATCGCAACCGAGGCTGAAGTGTCGGCCTTTGTTTCTGAAGAGTAGAGAGGCTTTGCTTTATGGTTGACTCAAGGGCGGTTGTCGATGAGAAGGCGCGCATACACCCCTCTGTGAAGATTGCTCCCTATGCTGTAATCGGACCGGACGTAGAGCTCAAAGCCGGAGTAACGGTAGGCGCTCATGCGGTGATAGACGGCCATACCACCATCGGCGAGGATGCCCGTATCTTCCCCCATGCGGCGGTAGGCTTCCAGCCGCAGGATCTCAAATACAAAGGAGAGCCCACGACCCTTGAGGTCGGTGCAAGGACTATGGTGCGCGAGTTCGCCACCCTACACACCGGCACCGAGGGCGGAGGCGGCGTGACCAAGGTGGGTAGTGATTGCCTTGTCATGGCTTACGCCCACGTCGCCCATGACTGCATGGTGGGCAACGGGGTCATACTCGCCAACGCCGCCACGCTGGCGGGACATGTCACCCTGGAAGACCACGTCATAGTGGGAGGGCTCACAGGAATACATCAATTCGTAAGGGTGGGAGAGCATGCGATTGTGGGCGGCGGCGCGGTTGTCCTCATGGATATCCCGCCATACGTGACCGCGGGTCGAAATCCCGCGCGGCTCGCCGGGTTGAACCTCATAGGTTTAAAGCGCCGGGGGTTCGATCGCGCAAAGATAAAAGCGATTCGCACCGCGTACCGCACCCTCTTCCAATCAAAGGACAACCTCTCTACGGCGGTTAAGAACCTTATGGAGATGGAGGAGTACGGGATAGACGCGGTCAAGTATATGGTCTCCTTCATCGAGTCCAGTGAAAGGGGCGTTACACGCATATGAGCAAAGTAGGCATCATCGCCGGAGCAGGCGAATTTCCGATTATCCTCGTCAGAAAATGTCTTCAAAAGGGGCTCTCGCCGGTAGTGGTAGCCATCTCCGAGGAGGCCAGCCCGGTCCTCGACGAGGTCGTGGACGGTGTCTTTTGGCAGTCGGTGGGCAAGGTGGGCAAGATATTCAAACACCTCAGAAAAGAGGGTGTCACCGAAGCAATAGTCGCGGGGAAGGTCCACAAGATGCGCATCTTCCGCGATTTTCAGCCCGACTTGACCGCCATGCGCCTGCTTTGGTCGCTTAGGAACAGGAAGGACGACACGATCATGAACAAGGTCGCCGACGCCCTTGCCGAGGAGGGGATAACCCTCATACCTCAGACTACCTTCATGGAGGACTATATACCTCGCGCCAAAGTCTTTACGAAGAGAAAGCCCACAGATGACGAAAGGGTGGACATCGATTTCGGAGCCAGCGTAGCCACAGAGATGGGCCGCCTTGACATTGGACAGACGGTGGTGGTCAAACGCGGCGCGGTGATGGCGATTGAGGCTATAGAGGGGACGGACCAGGCGATACTGCGAGGCGGCAGCCTCGGCAATCGCGACGTGGTGGTGGTAAAGGTCGCAAAACCCGATCAGGACCAACGCTTCGATATCCCCGCGATAGGGCTCGGCACCGTGAAGGCATGCCTTGACGGCGGCGCGCGCGTGTTGGCCTTTGAGGCGGGCAAGACCTTCTTCTTTCAGCAGGAGGAGGCGGTGGAGATGGCCGATAGAAACGACATGAGCATAGTCGCTTTCTAGGGGAGATAAACAAGAGCTTTATGGCCCAGATAGCCGTAGTGGCCGGTGAGACCTCCGGTGATATACACGCGGGAAACCTTGTGTCGGCGATACTGAGCAGGGCGCCGGAGACCGCCGTCTGGGGAATTGGCGGCGAGAGGATATCCTCCGCCGGCGGTAGGCTGCTGCTGGATTACTCCTCCATCTCCGCTATGGGATTTGTGGAAGCGCTCTCAAACATCTCGGCGCTAAAGAGCGCCCGCCATATGATGGTTGAGGAGTTCAAGGCAAATCCGCCCGACCTCTTTATCCCCGTAGACTTTGGAGGATTCAACCTCCCGCTCGCGGAGGTTGCCTCAAAGATGGGGATTCCCGTAATCTACTTTATTCCGCCAAAGGCCTGGGCATGGCGAAAGTCGCGTGTGAAGCGGGTCCGCAGGACCGCCGAGCGGCTGATGACCATCCTCCCCTTCGAGGAGACCTTTTGGCGAGAGAACGGAGTGCCCTGCGACTATGTGGGCTCTCCCATCCTCGACCACCTCGACCCGGTAACCCACGCCGAGGAGTCGGACCTCGTAGGGCTCCTGCCGGGGAGCCGCCGTTCGGAGGTTACCCGCCTATGGCCCCTCATGGTCGAAGCGGCCCGCATGATGGCAAAAAGCCGCCCGCTACGCTTCATTGCGCCAAGGGCGGAAGGGCTTGACCCGAGCCTCCTCTCCTCGCCCCCCGATATAGATATCGAGATACTACCCGGCAACTCTCAGGAGGTCATGGAGCGCGCGCGCGTCTGCATAATAGCCTCCGGCACGGCTACTCTTGAGTGCTCCCTTATCGGTACGCCGATGGTAGTCGTATACCGCTTCAGCCCCTTGAGCCTCTTTTTAGTAAAGCGGCTGGTAAAGATAGATTACATGGCCCTACCCAATCTAATCGCAGGACGAGAAGTAGTCCCCGAACTATTGCAGGCTAAGCCGGAGGAGGCCGCTGCTCTTGCGCTGGAGCTTTTCGAAGACGGCCCCAAACGCAGCGGCATCTTAACTGAACTGGCCTCCGTCAGGGATAGCATGGGCGAGCGTGGAGCATCGGGGCGAGCAGCCTCTATAGTGCTAGATTTCCTCAAAGAGAGGGGCGCCCTGGATGCTTAAGCGCATAAGCGGCTACTTTAAACCCTACATCTCCTCGCTTGTGAGCGCGTTGATTTGCAGCCTCCTTGTCGGCGGCGTCACTGCGGCGACAGCCAAGCTGGTGGAGCCCATCCTCGATGACGTCTTTATAAACCGCGACGAAAGAATGCTGGAGGTCATACCGATAGTCGTAGTCGTGCTCTTTCTCATCAAGGGGGTGGCCCGTTACGCCCAGCAGGTGATCCTGGTGAGAGTCGGGGAGACGGTTGTCATAAAAATAAGAAATGACCTTATGAGCGCGATCCAGTATAGAGAGATGCGCTTCTTCGAGGAGAACGCCACGGGCTCTCTCCTGGCTAGGATGTTGACCGACGTTTCAGCGATGCAGGGCGCCATCCCCTCGGTGGTCGATTTCGTCAGGCATCTCTTCGCGGCCATAGGGCTTATCACAGTCCTCTTCATGCAGGATTGGAAGCTGGCTTTCATCGCCCTCTTTGTGATGCCGCTCGCTATTTATCCGGTAAAGAGGGTGAGCCACCTTATAAAGAATTATACCAAGCGGGTGCAGACCCGCCTCGGGCTGCTCTCCAAGATATTGGTGGAGGCATTCTCAGGCATAGAGGTAGTGAAATCCTTTGGCACGGAGGAGCGGGAGATAGGCCGTTTTCTCGACGAGTCGGATAACGTTTTAAGGCAGATTCTAAAGCGGGCCCGCGTAAACGCCGCGACTTCGCCCTTTCTGGAGCTTCTCGGCGCCGTAGGGGCCGCGTTGATCATAGGCTACGGTGGGCATCAGGTGCTTAAGGGTACCATGACGCCCGGCAACTTCTTCAGCTTTCTCACCGCCCTGCTCCTGCTCTCCGAGCCGGTGAAGAAGCTCGGCTCCGTTAACAACCGCATCCAACAGGCGATCGGCGCCGCCGAGCGCGTCTTCGGCATTATGGATGAGGAGCGGGCACTAATGGAGACGGCCGGACAGCTGCCTCTTGAGGGTGACGTCGCCGAGGTCAGCTTTGACGACGTTCATTTCTCATACGCCAAGGGTGAAGAGGTATTGTAGGGAGTATCTTTTACGGCGAAAAAGGGTGAGATGGTCGCCTTCGTCGGTGAATCCGGCGCGGGTAAATCCACCATATTGCGTCTTCTTCCCCGCTTCTATCTGCCGCAAGAGGGCACTATAAGGATAAACGGGCGCGATATAAAAGAGTATGAGGTCTCCTCCCTAAGGCGCTCGATAGCTATGGTAAACCAAAACACCTTCCTCTTTGACGACACGATCTACAACAACATACTCCTTGGCCGGCCCGACGCCACCTCCGAGGAGGTTATGGCGGCGGCAGCTGCGGCAAACGCCGTCCAGTTCATAGAGGAGGCGGACGAAGGGATGGACACCTTCGTGGGTGAACGGGGAGATATGCTCTCCGGAGGGCAAAAACAGCGGATTTCAATTGCCAGAGCGATTTTGCGCGACGCCCCTATCCTCATTTTAGACGAAGCTACCAGCGCCCTTGATTCGGAGTCTGAGCAAGCGATACAAAACGCCCTTGCAGGGCTTATGAAAGGTCGTACGACCTTTGTCATCGCTCACCGTCTCTCCACGGTACGCCACGCCGACAAGATCATCTTCCTGAAAGATGGAACAGTTATAGAGGAGGGGAGGCACGACGAACTTGTGGCGAAAAACGGGGAGTACGCCCGCGTCTGCTCCATACAGTTCGGGGAGGGGTGATGATGTCAAAGCTCCTCGTCGATATCGTGCCGCCTATCACCACCCTTTATATGCGCTTTTTAAGAGCTTCCCTCAACTTCAAGGAGGAGGGGAGAGAGAGGATCGACGCTGAGGGCCCAAAGCTCTTGGCGGTTTGGCATAACCGGCTCATCGCCCCCATACTGCGCCTCGGCGACCTCGGGATAGGGGTTGTCGTAAGCCAGTCCGACGATGGGGAGATGATAACTAGGGTAATCGAAAAGCTGGGCTTTGTGGGCCTGCGCGGCTCCTCGTCACGGGGAGGCTCAAACGCCCTTAGGGGAATTCTCCGGCACGCGAAGAGCGGCAACAATATAGCCTTCACCCCCGACGGGCCAAGAGGGCCGCGTTATAAAGTAAAGCCGGGGATCGCCTTTGCCGCCCAGAGAACGGGGTTGCCCTTCATCCCGATTGGAGTTGCTGCCTCGCGAAAGAAAGTTTTCGCCTCCTGGGACCGCTTTCAGCTGCCCCACCCCTTCTCGACGGTACAGTTCATATACGGCGAGCCGCTGACCTTCGACAAGGATGAGGAGATAGAGGTTGTAATGGAGCGCATAGAGGCGGCGCTGGTGGAGGTCAATGAACGTGCCGATGCCATGTTGGGTGTCACCTCGCCATGAAGGGCCCCCTCTATCTTCTCTACCAGCTGGTATTCAATGCGGCGGGTATACCTCTGCTGCTCCTCTGGCCCCTATACTCACTGATTAACCCGCGCGCCAAGGTGAAGTGGCGCGAACGTCTTGGCTTTTGGGGGGAGGTCCCGAAGGGCGCGATCCTTCTCCACGGGGCCTCTTTGGGAGAGGTGCGGGCGATAAAGCCGTTGGCGGAGAAGGTGGCAGCGTCCGGCACACCCATAATCGTAACCTCGACCTCCGATACGGGCAGGGATGAGGCGCTTAGGATATCCGAACGCTTTGGTGAAGGCGGCGCGGCCCGTCTCCTGCCCCTAGATTTTTTCTGGTGCATAGGGAGGATGCTCTCCTCGGCACGCCCTAGCGCGATAGTTATCGGCGAGACGGAGCTTTGGCCCGGCCTGCTGGTTGAGGCTGCCAGAAGAGAGATCCCGACTTATATCGTAAGCGGGCGACTCTCAGATTCAGCTTTTAAAGCCTACAGGAGGTTTGCGCCGCTTTTCAGGGCCTTCCTACCGCTAGTCAAAAATATACAGTGCCAGACGCGCCGCGATATGGAACGCTTCGTCAAGTTGGGAGCGCCCATCGCCCACACATCGGTTAACGGCAACCTTAAATTCGACATCCAGCCCGCCACCGAGCTCTCCCCCGGAGGCGCTCTTTTGAGGAGGCTGGGGGAGGCGGGCTTCAAGGTCATAGTGGCGGGCTCCACGCGGCCAACCGAGGAGCGGGTTGTAACGGATGCGGTAAATTTGATTTCAGCGAGGGTTGATAAAACTGCGCTCTTCATCGCGCCAAGGCATCTGGAGCGGCTTGGCGAGGCGATAAGGGATGTTGAAAGCGCGGGCAGAGAGGTCGTGCTGTGGAGTGAGACCTCCAAGGATTATTCCGCCCTGAAAGATGCAGCGGCGGCGGGGCATGTGGTCATCGTCGATGAAATGTTCATCCTGAGCGGGCTTTACTCGGGGGCGAAGTTGGCCTTTGTAGGCGGATCCATCCCCCCAATCGGCGGGCATTCACTTCTGGAGCCGCTTCTTGAGGGCGTCCCCGTCCTCTTCGGGCCGCACATGGAGAGCCAGCGGGTCATGCGCGACGAGGCCATCTCAAGGGGGCTCGGCTGGGAGATCGATGACGCCGATGGGTTGGCGATAAAGGCTATCGCTCTTTTGTCCGATGAGGAAGAGCTTGAGCGGGTGCGGCGGTCGGCGCGGGAGCTTTTCGATGAGAACTCCGGCGCGCTGGATGGTGCGCTCACGCTCCTTAAAAGCGAAGGACATTTGGAGGCGCGGCGATGATAAACCTCCACTTCAAGGTCAAGGAGCTTCTGGGCAGGAGGGCAAAGGGGAAATTCGGCGCGCTACTACTCACTCCGGTGACACTCCTTTCAGGGCTCTATGCGCTAATACAATACACGCGCAGGAACCTCTACCGCGAGGGCGTCCTAAAGAGCCGCCACGCCGGGGTGCCTACGGTATGCGTGGGTAATATAACCTTGGGCGGAACCGGCAAGACTCCCTGCGTAGAGACCGTTTGCCGCCTCCTTCTTTCGCTGGGCAAAAAGCCGGTTATCATCGCCAGAGGTTACGGCGGCTCGATGGAAGGTGATGTGGTCGTTGTCTCAGACGGAAGGGAGATCAAACACTCGGCCGCCGAAGTGGGCGACGAACCGCTGCTGCTGTCGGAGCGGCTCCTTGAGGCGGGGGTCCCGGTGGTGATTGGGGCAAAGCGCTACGACGCCGCGAGGTTAGCCGTAGATGAGCTTGGGGCCGAAGCAATCGTAATGGATGACGGCTTTCAGCACCTAGCCATAAAGCGCGACCTGAACATAGTGGTCATAGACGCCTCACGTCCTTTTGGTAATTTGTTTTGCCTGCCGAGGGGCAGCCTGCGAGAGCCCCTCTCCGCGCTTAGGGACGCGCAGCTCTTTTTGCTTACCCGCGCAGAGGGGGTAGGGGCGATCTCCTTGAACGCATTGAAGGAGAACTTGGCGGCGCACAACCCGCAAGCGCCGATTATAACCGCCGCGCATACCCCTGATTGCTTCAGGGAGGCGCATACGAATGAACGCTTACCCCTCGCCTGGGTGGAGGGCAGGAAAATTCTTGCCTTTGCCGGAATAGGTAACCCCGGCGCTTTCTTTCTCGATTTAGAAGAGCTTGGCGCGCGCCTGCTCGACTCCACCCCCTTTCCAGACCACCACGAGTACACGTCGGCCGAGCTCGGGCAGCTCGCCAAGTGGGCGCGCCTCTCCTCCGCCTCCGCGTTGGTTACCACCGAGAAAGACCTAGTCAGGATAGAGGGCCTCATCAAACCGGAGATAATGGTTGCGGCGCTGCTTATAAAGATGAGCTTCTCGGAGCAGGGAGGGGATATACTTAAGGCGAGCCTTGAGGGTATTATTCAGCCCTGATTTTGCCCCGCGCAAGGATCTCGGCTATCTTCTTAGCGTGGGGGGAGGCTTTTGGTATCCACCTCTCAAGGAGGGCTGAGCCCTCTGAGGGTGTTAGCAGGGCCCCTTCACCTAGCTCGCTCCTCATGCGGGTGCCGAGTGAGTAGAGGCTTATTGCCGCCGCCACGGAGATGTTGAAGGACTGGACGAAGCCGTACATCGGGATTGTATAGGCTCCATCGCAGAGTCTTTGCGCCTCCTCGCTTACGCCGGCGTGCTCGTTTCCAAGGACAAGGGCGACGGGTCGGGTTGACGGAACCTCTTCAAGCGCTACCGCGTCATCGGTCAACAAGGCGGCGTAAAGGTCGAAACCCGCTTCCCTGAGCTCCTCTGCGCAGGGGGCGAAGGAGTCGTAGTAGTGGATATCGAGCCATTTGTGGCTCCCCTTTCTTATACCTCGGCTCAGCTTGAATTCGCCCTTGGAGTCTACGACGTGTAGATGCTGGACGCCAAAGGCTTCGCAGGAACGTACCACCGCAGACATATTGTGGGGGTCGTGCAGGTTTTCAACCACCAGGCGCAACGTTTTCAAGCGCCCCTCAAGGACGGCTATAAGCCGCTCCATGCGCCGAGGCGTCATCATGCCGGTGAGGATGTCCTTTAAGGTTTCCATCGGTGGAAGATAGCAGAGATTGGCTTTGAAGCGAAAGTTTGGAGAAAAATAAAGTGAAGCTCCTCTTGCACGCCTGCTGCGGACCATGTTCAATCGCCCCCTTGCGAATACTCGGCGAGGAGGGTATAGAAGCGTTCGCATTTTATTACAACCCGAACATCCACCCCTATCGCGAGTGGGAGGCCAGGCGGAGTGCTCTGAGTGAACATCTTGACCGTGCCGGTGTAAGAGAGCTGCCAGCGCCTGAGTATGAAGTTCGCGGATGGCTCCGTGAAGTTGCCTACCGCGAGGAGCGGCGCTGCCGTTTATGCTACCGTATGCGCCTCTTCGAGACCGCGAAACGAGCCAAAAAGGGGCGCTTTGACGGCTTCAGCACGACGCTCCTATACTCCCGCTACCAGAACCACGAGGCGGTCAGAGAGGCCGGTGAGAGCGTCGCGGAGGAGCTTGACATACCCTTTATCTACCGCGACTGGCGGGATAATTGGGATGAGGGGGTTGAGAGGTCGCGTGAGCTAGGTATGTACAGACAGGATTACTGCGGTTGCCTCTACAGCGAGGTGGAGCGCTTTCGCCCAAGAGCGGTGAAGGGAAGCGGATAATGACGGAGTCACCCCTCGCGCCATCCAATGCGCGGGTGAAATATCTAAAAAGGTTGCTTTCCGACCCCAAAGTGCGTCGAAGCGAGGGTGTATGGATAGCGGAGGGGGTACGCCTCGTCGAGGAGGTCGTGGCAAGTGGGGTGAAGATCCGCACAGCTTTTTTCGCGGAGGACTTCACCGGAGAGCGCCATGAAAAGCTGCGTAGCGATATCCGTGAGGGCGCGTCAGAGACGTGGATACTCTCAAAGGGGGCGATGAGGCAGGTCTCCGATACCCAGTCCCCGCAGGGAGTCGGAGTCGTAATCGAGCCGCCATTATTTGATGATGCCGGCTTGTTGGAAGGCGCAAAGCCCCTCGTAATCCTCGATAAACTTCGCGATCCGGGCAACTTGGGCACCATTGCCCGCTCCGCTCTCGCAGCAGGGGCTGGGGCCATTATTCTCACTGCGGACTCCGTAGACGCTGGAAACCCGAAGGCACTTAGGGCCTCGGCGGGAGCGCTCTTGAGGCTGCCGGTTTTGCGGGCGGGCTCCAGGGAGTGGCTGAAAAAAGAGCTTAAAAGGCCGATATACGCTACCGCGGGTGAGGGGGGCTCCCTCCCCGAAGAACGCGACCTTGCAGCTCCCTTCGCCCTCATCATGGGGCAGGAGGCGGCGGGCCTCGACCCCGCGTGGGAGACCCTTGTCGACGGCTTCATCACCATTCCCATGGAGGGCGCGGTTGAGTCCTTGAACGTCGCCACGGCAACCAGCGTGATTCTCTTCGAGGCCGCGAGGCAACGACGGGCCAGGGGTTGAAATATGTACCCCTCAAAACCTTAGCGTGTTAAAATTTAAGTTTACTGAAAGTCTGGAGTTCTGGGCACATTCAGGGAAAGGTTTGAGTTATGGAACTTTACGAGGCCATCAAAGAGCGCCGCTCCATTAGACGCTACAAAGAGACCGCCGTTCCCTCCGACGTTCTCGACCGCATAATAGAAGCGGCGCAGTGGGCTCCAAGCTGGGCGCACTCTCAATGCGTTGAGGTCGTTGTCATAGATGACCCGGCTAAAAAATTGGCGCTGCAAGCGACATTGCCGGAGACCAACCCCGCCTACAAGGCGATGGTTGGAGCGCCTTTGGTGGTGGCTTTTTGCGCTAAGTTGAACCGCGCCGGTTTCAAAAAGGGCGAGCCGGCTACCCCTCGCGGCAATGGTTGGGCGCTCTTTGATACCGGGCTTTCGATGCAAAATTTCATGCTTGCCGCCCACTCCGAGGGGCTCGCAACAGTATGCGTGGGGCTCTTCGACAGTGAAAAGGCGGGAGCTGCCCTCGGCGCACCGGAGGGTGTTGAGGTCGTTGCCCTTACACCTCTCGGGTATCCCAACCAGGAACCAAATCTGCCTCCCCGTAAGGACAAGGCGGAATTTGCTAGAAAAAACAGCTACTAAGGACTGAAAGTTAAAGCAATGTACGATTTACACACGCACACGATATTCTCCGACGGGGTGCTAGTCCCATCGGAGCTGATAAGGCGCGCCCAGATGAAGGGGCTTGCCGGAATTGCGCTGACCGACCACGCCGATGCTTCCAATCTGGACTATATAGTTCCCAGAATCGTCGAGGTGTGCCGAGAGAACAATCGCGAGCGCTCCATAAGGGCTATTCCCGGAGTTGAGATAACGCACGCGCCTCCAGCGCAGATTCCCGGCCTCATCGAGAAGGCCAGAGACCTTGGCGCGCGCATAGTTGTAGTACATGGCGAATCCCCCGTAGAGCCGGTTGAGGAGGGGACCAATAAGGCTGCAATCGAGGGGCGTTGCGATATCCTCGCGCACCCTGGTCTTATACCCCTTGAGCTCGCGCAGCTGGCATCCGTGAACGGAGTCACCCTTGAGCTAACCGCCAGAAAGGGCCACTCCCTTACAAACGGACATGTGGTGCAGATGGCAGCCAAAAGCGGCGCGCTGCTGGCCCTAAACACTGATGCGCACACTCCGGGAGATTTAATAACATCGGATTTCGCCAAAGTCGTCGCGCGTGGCGCGGGGCTCTCCGAAGATAGCTATCAGGCGCTTAAATCCAATATGGTGCGCCTCGCCGCTTTAGGAGTCGATTGATAATGCTCCGGGCGGTAAGTTTATTGTTCGTAACGTCGCTGCTTATATCGGGATGCGCCTCTACGCCCGCCGGGAAGATGAGCGCAGAGGTCCAACCCAACCCTGAAGTGACTATCTCCGAGGGTGTTAACTCACTCAACACCAACCGGGTGGCGGCTAAAAGCGTAGGTGAATGGGGCGCGATGAAGCGTCGCTTCATACGTGTCGGCGACCACCCAGACCCCTTCGGAGAATATGCCGGGCCGATAGTCATTGAGGGGAAGGTTTACGTAGGGAACTCAGACGGGCGCTTTCTTGCGCTAGAGCGCGAGTCGGGAAAAGTGATCTGGGAGGTCAACTTCAAGGGCGGAATTTACGCGACACCGGCCTATTACGGCGGTCTTCTCTACATATCAGACGACACTGGCGAGGTGGCGGCGATAGACCTCCTCGGCAAAAAGGCGTGGAGCTTCAAACATAGCGCCCCGGTGGTCTCATCCATGATCGCCGAGGGTGGAGTGCTTTACCTGGTCGGGGCGGATCAACAGCTCTTCGCCCTGGAGTCCGCCAGCGGTTCGCCGGTATGGCAGTTCTCAAGGAAGCCGGGCAAAGGCAACCATATCTGGCGCTCCCAGAAGATTGCGCTAGAGGGCGATACAATCTACGCGGGCTTCAATGATGGGTACCTTCTCGCGCTGGACGCAAGGGCGGGCGCAGTGAAGTGGCGTGCCCGCGTCTCCGAAGAGGAACTCATACTGGATATTACGGCGGGCCCGGTAATCGGCGATGATGCGGTTTACGTAGCTTCGGAAAACGGTGTCGTCGCGGCGTATTCAAAGAGTGATGGCGAGGAGCTGTGGCATGCCGCCGGCGGCGCCGCCAACGGTTTCGCTCTGGGCGGCGGTTACCTCTACTTCTCCAAGTTGACCGGGGAGGTTGAGGCTCTTGACGCGGCCACAGGCGAGCTTAAGTGGCGCACGATGGTTAATGAGGGCGCCGTAGGGGGAACCCCGACCCTCGCAGGCGAAGAGGTGATCGTCGCCATGAGCCGTGGAAGCGTGTGGGGGCTCGACGCTGCTACCGGCAAGGTCAGGAGAAGCTCGCACATTGGCTCCGGCGCGGCAGCGCCTATCTGGGTCGACGAGGGGGGAATGGTCATCCACTCCCATGCGGGGGCGGTTAACTTCGTAGACTTCAGGGCGCCGTGAGAGCGCCCTTTTTCGTAGCGCAACAGGGCGGCGAAACCTTGACAGGGAGAGCCTTTTTAAAGTAGTTTCGCCGTTTTTCAAATATCCTAAACATCAAGGCCCCGGAGGCACCATGCTCGACGATAAAGTTAAACACGGCCTAACCTTTGACGACGTACTGCTCATGCCCGCCGAGTCGGATATTCTACCGGATCAGGCGGACCTCTCAACCATGCTTACCGGCAAGATCAAACTCAATGTACCGCTTTTGAGCGCCGCTATGGATACCGTCACCGAAGCGCCCGCCGCCATCGCTATGGCGCAGGAGGGCGGTATCGGCATCGTTCACAGGAACCTCACTATCGAGGATCAGGCGCTTGAGATTGAGAAGGTCAAGAAGAGCGAAGCGGGGATGATCGTGGACCCGATTACCGTCGGACCCGATGAACGGGTGGAGCAGGCGCTTGAGTATATGTCGCGCTACCGCATCTCCGGCGTGCCGGTAGTTGACGGCTCCGGTAAACTCGTTGGCATCCTTACCAACCGCGACCTTCGCTTCGAGAAGGACTTCACCCAAAAGGTGAAAGAGGTGATGACCTCCGAGAACCTTGTTACCGTGCCCCCCGGTACCACCCTGGAGGAGGCGAAGGACCTTCTGCACAAACACAGAATCGAGAAGTTGCCGGTAGTTGACGAGAGCTACAAACTCACCGGCCTCATCACCATTAAGGATATAGAGAAGGCCCGCAAATACCCCAACGCCTGCAAGGATGAGATGGGGCGGCTCCGCGTAGGCGCGGCGGTCGGCGTGGGTGTCGGCCGTGACGAGCGCGTTGAGGCGCTTATAAAAGCTGGCTGCGATGTCATAGCGGTAGATACCGCCCACGGGCACTCCAAGATGGTTATCGACGCCGTCAAGGCCATAAAGAGCCAGTGGCCCGATATCCAGATAATAGCGGGCAATGTTGCCACCGCGGCGGCGACCGAAGCGCTTATTAAAGCGGGCGCGGATGCGGTAAAGGTGGGCGTAGGGCCAGGCTCCATTTGCACCACTAGAGTTGTTGCGGGCGCTGGGGTTCCACAGATTACCGCAGTCGCGGAGGCTTCCGCCGTGGGTGACAAATACGGTATCCCGATAATCGCCGACGGAGGGATCAAATACTCAGGCGACGTCACAAAGGCGATAGCCGCCGGAGCTTCGGTTGTCATGATCGGCAGCCTCCTCGCCGGTACGGAGGAATCCCCCGGCGAGCTAATTCTCTACCAGGGTCGCTCATACAAGGTCTACCGCGGCATGGGATCTCTCGGCGCGATGAAAATGGGGAGCCGCGACAGGTATTTCCAGGGAGTACGCGACGAGACCGAGCTTGTCCCCGAGGGCATCGAGGGGCGCGTCCCATTCAGGGGGCCGCTGGCTAAGGTCATTTACCAGATGCTTGGCGGTCTCCGCGCCGGAATGGGATACACCGGCTGCGCAACCATAGAAGCGCTGCGAAAAGAATCGCATTTTGTAAGGATAAGCCCGGCCGGGCTCCGCGAGAGCCACGTCCACGACGTTATCATCACGAAAGAGGCACCGAATTACCGGGTCGAGCCCGCGTAGGAGAGGTAAATGTACGACATCCACGACGAGAAGGTCCTGATCCTCGACTTCGGGTCACAGTACACACAGCTTATCGCGCGCCGCATACGCGAAAGCCGCGTTTACTGTGAGATTCACCCCTGCAACGTCGATATGGAATTTATAAGGGATTTCGGGGCGAGGGGAATAGTCCTCTCCGGCAGCCCCTTCTCGGTACATGACGAAGGCGCGCCGTCAATCCCGCTGGAGATATTTGACCTTGGTCTTCCCGTCCTCGGCATCTGCTACGGAATGCAGCTGATGTGCCACCTCTTAGGCGGCAGCGTGGAGCATGGCGACGAGCGCGAATATGGCCTCTCGCATATCGACGTTACCGATTCGACGGCGATTCTGGCGGGGTTCGGCCCAGAGGACCACTCACCGGTCTGGATGAGCCACGGTGACCGCCTTGAAAAGCTCCCGGAGGGCTTCTCTGTTACGGCTACCTCCGAAAACTCGCCCTTCGCGGCTATGCGCCATGAGGATAAACCCTTCTACGGAGTGCAGTTTCACCCAGAGGTCGTCCACACGCCGCGCGGGCGTGAGATATTGGACAACTTCCTCTTCGACGTCTGTGGCCTTGAACCCAAATGGACGATGGGCTCCTTCATCGCCTCAACTATCGAGGACGTGAAAAAACAGGTCGGCGATGGCAAGGTGATCTGCGGGCTCTCCGGCGGCGTTGATTCATCGGTCGTAGCGCTGCTTTTGCACAAGGCGCTGGGGGACAAGCTTACATGCATCTTCGTCGACAACGGGGTGCTAAGAAAGGGGGAGGCGCAGGCTGTTGTCCGTACCTTCCGCGACCACTACCACATGAACTTGGTCCACGTTGACGCTTCCGAGCTCTTCCTTGAAAAGCTCGCGGGAGTGACGGACCCGGAGACCAAGCGCAAGATAATCGGCAACGAATTCATCTACCTCTTCGAACGGGAAGCAATAAAGCTTGGCGGCGATGTCGACTTCCTCGCGCAGGGTACCCTATATCCCGACGTAATAGAGTCGGTTTCCTTCAAGGGGCCGTCGGCTACCATAAAGAGCCACCACAACGTCGGCGGGCTACCTGAAAAGATGAACCTTAAGCTGGTCGAGCCCCTACGAGAGCTCTTCAAGGATGAGGTTCGTGAAGTAGGACGAGAGCTTGGCCTGGTCGAGGAGATACTTGAGCGGCACCCCTTTCCGGGGCCAGGGCTCGCCATACGCATCATAGGCGAGGTCACCAAGGAGCGGCTGGATATATTGCGTGAAGCTGACGCCATCGTCCGTGAGGAGATAGCCGCCGGTGGTTTGCAAAACGTGGTGTGGCAGGTGCTCTGCGTGCTGTTGCCAGTCAAAAGCGTCGGTGTCATGGGCGACGAGCGCACCTATGAAAACGTCGCCGCTGTCCGCTCGGTGAACTCTCTGGACGGCATGACCGCGGATTGGTCCAAGATTCCCTACGATATCCTGGGGCGCATCTCCAACCGGATAATCAACGAGGTGAGGGGAATCAACCGCGTGGTATACGATATCTCCTCAAAGCCCCCCGCCACCATTGAGTGGGAGTGATGTCAAAGGGACTGCTCTTTATCATCTCTGCTCCCTCCGGCGCCGGAAAGTCAACCCTCATTGAGCGGGTGCGAGAGAGCGTGGGAGGGCTTGGGTTTTCCATATCCCACACGACCCGCGCGCCGCGCGCCGGTGAGGTTGACGGTGTCCACTACCACTTCGTAGGCGTCGAAGAGTTCAGGGAGATGGCTGCAAGGGGCGAGTTCGCTGAGTGGGCGCTGGTGCACTCCAACCTCTACGGGACCTCACATGCTTCGCTGGATGCTGTGAGGCGCGATGGTAAAGACGTCATATTGGATATTGACGTAGTCGGTGCGCTGAATTTAAAGGAGCAGAAGATACCCGGTTCGGTATTCATCTTCATCGAGCCTCCTTCACTTAAGGAGTTGGAGAAGAGGCTGAGGTTGAGGAACAAGGACGACGAAGAGATAATTCTTAAGAGACTATTGAATGCAAGGCAGGAGTTGGAAAAAGCTCCTCTTTATGATTATATAGTTGTTAACGACGACCTTGAAGAGGCGTCTAAAAAGCTCACTTCGATCATCGAGAATGAACGCCTGCGGGCCAACGGGTCCGAGGAAATAGAAAGCGAGTAAAGATGGCACGAGTAACGGTTGAAGACTGCCTGGAACTTATTCCAAATCGTTTCGCGCTGGCTATGGTAGCCGCACAGCGCGCAAAACAGCTCCTCAAAGGGGCTCCCGCGATGGTGCAGACCAAAAACAAGTTTGTGGTAACCGCGCTTCGTGAAGTAGCGGAGGGTAAAATTACCGTAAAAGAGCGAAAATCCATCCCCAGCCTCTAGTTTAAAGACAATCCGGCGTACCCCGAGGAGCCCAGAATGAGCGCCCTGGACCCGATTGTCGATAAAGTTCTGGCGCGCGACCCAAACGCGCGTATTGACCTGATAAGGCGTGCGTACGACTTCGCCGTTGAGATACACGGCGAGGACACGCGCCTCTCAGGCCGCCCCCTCACGGTACACCTCTGTGAAGTATCCGAGATTTTGGCCGACATGAACATGGATGAGGAGACCATCGCAGCAGGTCTCCTCCATGAAGCCATGGAGAAGGTCGGCACTGAAGTGGTGAAGGATAAGTTTGGTGAGGAGATCGCAACCCTCGCCGACTCCTTCCATCGCGTGGTTTCAATTCGCTACTCCTCCTCCACCGCCGACCACGCGGAAAAGTTCAGGCGTCTTCTCCTCTCGATGGCGCGGGATGTGCGCGTCGTAATAATTAAACTCGCCGACCAACTTCATAACATGCGTACCCTTGAGTTTATCCGCCCGGAAAAACGCGAGGAGTATGCCCGCGAGACCCTCGACATCTATGCGCCGCTAGCCAACCGCCTGGGTATCTACCGCGTGAAGAGCGAGCTTGAGGACCTGGGCTTTAAATACACTGAACCCGAGGTCTGGGCGGAGCTGACTGCAAAGCAGGAGCAGGGCCATAGCGAGATGCAGGAGTATATCGAGGAGGTGAAGGGAACCCTCACCGGAATAGTCGATGAGAACCGGGTCGATGGAAAGGTATACGGGCGCGTAAAACACCTTTACTCCATCTACATGAAGATGCTCGACCAGGGGATACCCTTCGATAAGGTATACGACCGCGTTGCGTTCAGGATTATCTGCGGCGAGCTCTCCGAATGTTACGCCCTCCTCGGAGCGGTCCACTCCAGGTGGAAGCCTGTGCCGGGGCGCTTTAAAGATTACGTCGCCCTTCCGAAGAAGAACCTCTATCAGTCGCTCCATACGACTGTTATAGGCCCTCGCGGCATCCCTATGGAGGTGCAGATTCGCACACGCGAGATGCACGCAGTCGCGGAGGAGGGCATCGCGGCGCACTGGCGCTACAAGGAGCGCGGCGCGGCGGGCGGCAAGGCTGACTCGGTCTTCAGTTGGCTCAGGCAGGTGGTCGAGGCAAATCAGGAGGTGGCGGACGCCAGCGAGTTCGTCGACCACGTCAAGGGGGACCTCTTCCCGGATGTCGTCTATGTATTCACGCCGACCGGGCAGGTGATGGAGCTACCCCGCGGCGCTACGCCAATCGATTTCGCTTATGCAATACACAGCCAGGTGGGTAACCGCTGCGTCGGCGCCAAGGTCAACGACAGGATGGTAACCCTTGGCACCGAACTCAAAAATGGCGACCGTATCGAGATAGTCACCTCCAAGAACCAGACCCCCAGTGCCGACTGGCTTGAATTCGCGAAATCCTCTCGGGCAAAAAACCGCATCCGTCAGTGGATACGCAACGAGCAGCGCGAACGCTCAATAGCCCTGGGTCGTGATATCCTCGACAGGGAGTTCAGGAAGGTATCGAAATCGCTCTCCAAGGCGTTGAAGGAGGGGTTGATAGATGATGTGGCCGACCGCTTCGGAGTAAACAAGGCTGAAGAAGTCCTTGAGGCGGTTGGTTACGGCAAAGTCCAGGCAAGGCAGATCATTGAGAAGGTGTACCCTGAGTTTGAGCGGGTTCAGGAGGAATCCACAAAGCGGAAACCACCCCAGAAAAAATCGAAGCAGGGTATAGTGATAAAGGGGGTGGGCGACGTAATGGTCCGCTACGCAAAGTGTTGCAGCCCGCTGCCCGGTGAACCGGTGGTTGGGTTCATAACCCGGGGTCACGGCATGACTGTGCACGCCGCCAACTGTCCAAACCTTAAACGATCCGATGAGAGCCGCAGGATAGATGTGGAATGGGGGCTTGAGGACTCTACAGCCCATCCCGTACGCCTCAAGGTTCAGGCTACCGACAAGGCTACGATGCTTCCCAACATAACCACCGCGCTTGCTGGGTTCGGGGTGCAGGTGGTCTCGGCGCAGGTAAAGCCGCTGATGCCTGGCAAATCCGAGTATCAGTTCGCGCTCCTTGTCCCCGATATCGATAAATTGCAAAAGATAATAAAAGCTGTACGCGACCTGAAAACTGTTGAAAGCGTCATCAGGGTGCGGAGTTAGGAGAGAGCCGTGAGCGAGATAATAAAAACCAAAAGCGCCCCTGCGGCGGTCGGCCCCTATAGCCAAGGTGTCTCGGCGGGCGGCCTTATCTGGGTATCGATGCAGCTGCCGATATTCCCCGCGACCGGAGCCCTTGTCGAGGGTGACGCGGCTGAGCTGGCGCGGAGGATAATCCGAAACGGTGTTGCGATTATCGAGGCTGGGGGTGGCTTTATCGGCGACGTGGTGAAGGCAACTATCTACTTTACCGACCTCGGCGATTTTGAGGCGGTAAACGAGGTCTTCGCGTAGTTCTTCGGAGACGATCCCCCGGCGCGCGCGGCGGTTGAGGTTTCTGCGCTGCCGAAGGGAGCGTCCCTGGCTATGGAGTTTGTCGCTACGCTTTAGAAAGCACTAGAGTTGTATTGGTAAAAGCCCTGTAGCTACAACGCCTTTTTCGCTCACCTCTGTTGAGAGAGCGTAGAGCTCGACGCCCTTCTCGGCCGCCTCTCGCAGCCTCGCTCCATAGGCGGGGTCGATGTCATCGGCGGGGATAAAGGAGCGTCCGTCGGACCTCTGCACGACATACACCATCGCCGCGCGTTCACCCTTCGAAACCTTCTTTATAAGCTCCCCGAGGTGCTTGAGTCCCCTGGTGGTCACCGCGTCGGGGAAGCGCGCTACGCCTCCCTCCACCAGCGTGACGTTCTTCACCTCCACATAGCAGTCGGCTCCGGCACCATCCGTCAGGTATATGTCAATCCTGCTCCCTTCGGATATCTTTCGCTCCCGCTGAATGGTCTCGTGGCCCGAAAGGGGGGCGATGAAGCCTAGCGATATTGCCTCGGCGGCGAGAGCGTTTGGAAGGGAGGTGTCAATACCCACCCACGTATTGTCCAATTGAATGGCTTTCCAGCTGAGTGTATATTTGCGCTTGGGGTTTTCGCTGTCCCACATAAGTGTCGGTGCTCCCTCCCTTAGGGAACCGCGCATGGAGCCTGTGTTTGCGCAATGCGCGATGACGCGTTCGCCGCTTTCAAGCTCCATGTGGGCGAGGAAACGCTTCTCTCTCTTTATGAACCTCCCCCTGACGAGGGGGGTGGGAAAGGGGATGAATGGGCGGCTTGTAGTATTTTCTTTCATCTCTTTCACTTTTTAGCGAGGAATAAAAAATGCGCCTTATAGGTCTCTTGCTCGTGTTGGGAGTAATCTTCTACTTCATCTATGCGGTGGGCGGCGATGTGTTTAGCGCCAAAACCGGAGAGGGCGAAGTAAAAGGCGATGTGATGCACCGCTCCATGGAGGCGAAGGAGGAGGTTATCGACAAGATGGAGCAGATGAAGGACCGAATCGACAACCTCAAATAGGAGCTCACTTAGAACCGTGGAGGGGAATGGTAACCCTGTCCAGCCGCCTCTCCCCACCTTTAACCTCAATGGATTTATCGCCGGCTAATTCAAGCCCCGGCAGCGCGCCCCTGGCTTTGAGGGTGTATACACCCGGAGGCAGCTCTACGCGAAAGGTGCCGTGGTAGGTGCTTTTGAACTCTTTTTTCATGCCACCGCCTTCTGCCAGTATCCGCACCTCCTCAACGCCCATCCCCTCAAAGATGGTCTTTCCCGATACGGTAACGGTTTCTCCTGCCGAAGCCCAGATGGAAAACGCGAGAAAGGCGGCCAAAGTCATCAATATTTTCATAATCGTCTCCACCCTAAAGATACATCAAGCTTGCACGCTTTTCTTTATTTTAACTGAGCGCGTATTGTGTACCCAATTTTATCGGGGTACTTTAAGTGAGAACGACTAATGGGATAGAGTCTATGTGGAATAATCGAATTACTGAGCTTTTCGGCATTGAATACCCGATAATCTCCGGGGGCATGATGTGGCTCTCCCGCAGCGAGCTCGCCGCCGCCGTCGCCGAGTCAGGTGGGATCGCCTTTATGACTGCGCTTACCCACCCTACGGCGGAAGAGATGCGCGCCGAGATTGTAAAGTGCCGCTCACTAACTAAGAAACCCTTTGGCGTCAACCTCACCTTCCTGCCCTCTCTGAGGCCAATCGATTACCCCGCCTATCTCACGGTTTGCGCCGAAGAGGGGGTGAAGTTCATAGAGACGGCAGGACGCAGCCCCGAACCTTATATGGAGCAGATAAAGGGCGCCGGGATGAAGGTGATACACAAATGCACCTCGATACGCCACGCCGTAAAAGCGCAGGAGATAGGGTGTGACGCGGTCTCAATAGATGGCTTCGAGTGTGCGGGCCATCCCGGCGAGGATGACGTAACCTCCCTCATCCTCATCCCCCGTGCGGCCGACGAGCTCGACATTCCCGTGGTGGCCTCCGGCGGCTTCGGAGATGGGCGTGGCGTAGTTGCAGCGCTTTCTCTGGGGGCGGATGGTGTCAACATGGGAACACGCTTTTTCGCCACAAAGGAGACGGGCGTCAATGAGCGTGTAAAGGAGTTTGTAGTAGCCTCCTCCGAGGTGGATACACGCCTCATTATGCGCACGCTGGGCAACTCCGAGCGCGTCCTGAACTCTCCGACCGTTGAAAAGATTTTGGAGATTGAGGGGAGGGGCGGCGCTTCGATTGAAGACCTTATACCCTTCGTCTCTGGCAAGGATATAAAGCGGGAGGTCCTTGAGGGCGGCAACCTTGACCGCGCGGTGGTAGCCGCGGGGCAGGTAGCGGGGCTGATAAGAGATATCCCGACTGTCGCCGAGCTTTTTAGCCGAATCGTACGAGAGGCTGAGGAGATAATAACCAACAAGCTGCCGAAAACCATCGGCGCTCAGGAGGGCTAAATGGAATCCATGTCATTTCTCTATAAGCTGCGTGTTGAAGGCGTCCTTGATGAAGGGTTGATCTCCCCGCTGGAACCCGTGCAAACCAACGACGAGACAACCGCCCTCATAGAAGCCTTCGGTGAGGTGACGAAGAAATTCCCGCCAAAGGAGCTCGACAAGCTTGGGGTAGTCCCCGAGGAGGGGCTGGATATGATGCGCAAGGCGGGCTTTTTCGGGATGACGATACCAAAGAAATATGGCGGCGCTGGGCTCACCTTTCGCAGCTACCTGGCTCTGGTTGAGCAGGTCGCGGCTAAGGATATAGCCCTCGCCCTCGTATCCCTTGCGCACCTCTCCATTGGCCTTGAGGGGATAATCCTTTTCGGCACCGAGGAGCAAAAAGAGAGATATCTAAGGCCCGCCGCTTCGGGCGAGATGATCTTCGCATACGCCCTTACCGAGCCCGACACCGGCTCGGATGCCCAGCACATAACCACCAGTGTTACCCTCGCCGAGGACGGTAGCCACTACATCCTAAATGGAAGGAAGACATATATAACCAACGGCAACTATGCCGGAGGGTACACCGTCTTCGCCAAGGTCGATGGTGGCAAGGAGGGAGAGATGGTCGCGCTCATAGTCGAGCGCGGTTGGGAGGGGGTCGAAGTCGGCGCGGACCTTGAGAAGATGGGGATCAAAGCCTCCTCCACGACTCCGATTAAGTTCGATGGAGTTAAGGTGCCCGTTGAAAACATCCTGGGTAAGCCGGGAGACGGCTTCAAAATAGCGATGACGATCCTCAACTACGGCCGCCTAGCGGTTGCCTCAGCTGGGGTCGGGTTGATGAAACGCTCCGTAGAGGATATGCGCGCCCGCGCCTCTAAACGTATTCAATTCGGAGTACCGATAATTGATTTCGAGCTCATAAAAGAGAAGATCGCCAAGGCCCGCGTGCATGCCTTCGCGGCGGACACCATGGTTTGGGCCACGGCGGAGCAGCTGGACCGCGACCCCACCGCCAACGCAGCGATGGAGACGAGCCACTGTAAGCTATACTCCACTACGAAGACATGGGAGACCCTTTATGACGCCCAACAGGTGGCGGGCGGATCCGGATATCTCGCCACCGCGCCCTACGAGCGGAGGCTGAGGGATTGGCGAGTGGCGACTATCTTCGAGGGCACGACGGAAATTCACTCCATATACCCCGCGCTCTTTGCAGCCCGCGCGGTATCGCGAGAGATACCAAAGGGCAAATGGGAGGCAGTTAAATATCTTATCTTCCACGCATTCAGGTATCCCAGGGAGGGGCGCTGGCCCCGTCAACCGGCGCTTAAAAGGGCATTGCTCACAGCTAAGACCCTGGGGCGGCGTTTTCGCTTCGGCTTTAATTTCGCGCTTATGCGGTATGGGAAAAAACTCCCGATGAAGGAGATATACCTTAGGAAGCTCGCATGGCTATCCCTCGGCGAGTTCGCTATTCGCACAGCGCTAATCCGTGTCGGTGAAAACCCTACACGCGAGGAGGTCGATCTAATCTCCTATTTAAGGGAGGACGCGGTTTCAGCTACAAGCTGCCTGTCCGCCGATAAGAGAGAGAAGTTGCTTTCGAGGCTTGGCAGATAGTTGTGCGCCGGGATTAAGACATCAGGGGGACATTGCTGGTATATTTTTTTCTGTAAGGGGAGCATTGCTCCCGGGAACTAGGTGATGACCACTTCTGAAAATTAAAAGTTAGCGAAAAGGTGTAAATAGTGGCAGCTAACCGCCTCGCGTTAGAGAAAAGTCCATATCTTCAATCACACTCAAAAAACCCCGTGGATTGGTACCCTTGGGGGGAGGAGGCTTTTGCCCGCGCGCGCGACCTTGAGAGGCCGATCTTTCTGTCGATTGGCTACTCCACCTGCCATTGGTGTCATGTAATGGAGAGGGAGTCCTTCGAGGATGAGGACGTCGCGAAGATCCTGAACGATAACTATGTAGCGATAAAGGTCGACCGCGAAGAGCGCCCCGATATCGACCGCGTATACATGCGCGTATGCCAATCCCTTACCGGAAGGGGAGGTTGGCCCCTGACGATCCTGATGACCCCGGAGGGCAACCCCTTTTTTGCGGCAACATACCTGCCCAAGGAGAATCGTGGGCAGGCAACGGGGCTTATCGGCCTCCTCTTGAGCGCTGCCGACCTTTGGAATAAGGAGCCGGACAGGGTAATCGAGTCGGCAAAGAAGCTCATCAATGGCCTACAGGACGCCATCGAGTCGCAGTACTCCGGGGAGGCGCCTGAGGTCAACCCGCACCTCTTCGATGTCGCGTGCCGCCACGCCGAGACCACTTACGATGCCAAATATGGCGGCTTCGGCGACGCGCCCAAATTTCCCGCACCGCACCAGCTCTCCTTTCTCCTCTCCAGATACAGGCGCACGGGCAAGCCGCACCTTTTAAAGATGGTCACCACCACCTTGGACGGTATGCGGGCAGGGGGCCTATGGGACCATGTCGGCGGGGGGTTCCACCGATACTCCACCGACAGGAAATGGCTCACCCCGCACTTTGAGAAGATGCTCTATGACCAGGCGGGGCTAGCTAAAATATACCTCGACACCTACCTCGCCACCGGGCACGAGGAGTATGCCTTAACCGTGCGGCAAATCCTCTCTTACGTTGATCGTGACCTCTCCTCACCGGAGGGTGGTTTCTGCTGCGGCGAGGACGCCGACTCCGAGGGTGAGGAGGGACTTTTTTATACGTGGACGGGCGCTGAACTTGAGACTCTCCTGGGTGATGATGCTAAAGCCTTTATGGCGAGCTTTGGCGTATTGCCGGAGGGGAACTTTCTGGAGGAAGGGAGTGGGACCCGAAGCGGCAGGAATATACTCCACGTTCCCCTTCCGGGCCAGTTTGGCCTCCAAAGCGGAGTGGAGCAACCCGCCACCCGGGAGACTCGCCACGCTGATTCGTTAAAGAAGCTCTTTGAGGCACGGAAAGGAAGGATCCGCCCCCTCCTGGACGACAAGGTACTGACGGGTTGGTCGGCCTTCGCCGCCACAGCATTCATACGCGCAGGAGCGGCGCTGGGTGATGAGAGAATTCTCAAACGCGGCAAAGTGTGTGTGGACTTCCTCCTCTCGACGATGGGGGAGGGCGGCACCCTCTACAGGCGTCACAAAGATGGCGAGTCCTCCATCGAGGGTTTCTCCGAGGACTACGCCTTTTTGGGGCGGGCGGCCCTTGAGCTTTATACCGCGACCTTTGAGAACTACTACCTTGATCGCGCCGCCAACCTCGCCGATACCCTCGCCGAGCGCTTTATCTGTGAGGGCGGGACGCTATCGGACACCAATGATTCCGGCGAAGAGTTGGTCTTGGACTTCTCCGACGCCACCGATACCGCAATGCCCTCATCAACTTCCGTCGCTTACGAGCTCTTTATTGGGCTATGGCTCCTCACCGGCGACTCCCTCTGGGAGGAGCGTGGCGGGCGGCTGGTAGCTGCAAACGCAGCGCTATTGACCCGTTACCCGGAGGCATTCACACACCTTCTAACCTCATTATCAGTCGCGCTTGAGAGTGCCAGACGTATAGAGGTGGTGGGCGAGAGGGATTCTTTCGACGTTGCAAAGGCGCGTGAAACCCTTGCCGCCAAATACATGCCGGAAACTTTTATTGGATTTGAAGAGGCTTTAGTAAACGGAGTTTCAGTGCGTATATGTTCAAAAACAGCTTGCCACACCGAGCTTAAAGGGCTTTTAGAGCTCGACGAGTGGCTAAAACGTGAGTCAATCGACTAGGAGTTAGTGATGAGAATAACCGGACTGCTCGTTATCCTGTTTGCTCTGTTTTTCTCCGTGCAACCCTCTTTTTCATCCGAAGAGGGGGAGGTCAATTTCGGTGATTTTACACTCTTGCCGCTTACCCATGCCTCCTTTGTCCTCTACGGCGCGGACAAGACCATCTACGTCGACCCGGTGGGGGAGGCCGCGCTCTATGCAAAGTACCCCCGTCCCGACCTTATTTTGATAACCCACATCCACGGCGACCACCTTGCCCCGGAGCTGGTATCGGCGCTAAAGGGTGGCGGTACAAGGATAATTGGTGCGCCTACGGTGGTTGAAAAGCTCGGCTACGGCGAGGCGATGTCAAATGGTGAGGCCAAAGAGTTTAACGGGATCTCGATTGAGGCTATTCCCGCCTACAACACGACGCCGGAGCGGGCCAACTTCCACCCCAAGGGGCGCGATAACGGATATCTGCTCTCCTATGGCGGAACCCGTTTTTACATCTCGGGCGATACCGAGGGAACACCGGAGATGCTTCAACTCAAAGATATTGATTTTGCGCTCTTGTGCATGAACCTGCCCTACACGATGGATGTGGAGGCCGCCGCCAAGGCGGTGCTTACATTCAAGCCCAAGGTGGTTATGCCATACCATTACCGGGGCAAGGGCGGAATGAGCGATATCTCCAAATTCAAGGAGTTGGTCGAAGCGGGCGAGGGCGTTGAGGCGCGTCTATACGACTGGTACAAATAGATAGTTAGCAGTAGCCGTTACTCTTTTGATAGCTTTGCCGTGCGCTCCACCTTTGAGAGGAAGCCCCTGAGGATTCTCACGTCACGCTCGTCGGGGAGCCTCCGAGAGAAGATTCTGCGCATGGCGTTCATCATCCGCGCCGGGTTCTCCTCGTGGATGAAGCCGATTAGGTCGAGCACCTCTTCGAGGTGGGAGTAAAAACCTTCAAGCTGCGCTACCGGGGCTACCTTTCTGGCCTCTTCGTAATCGACGGCGTCATCGCTTCTTACCTTGAAGAGCTCCCAGGCAAAGAGGCATACCGCCTGCGAGAGGTTGAGGCTAGACAGGGCGGGCGCGGTTGGTATGCGAACCAGCCAGTGGCATTTTTCAAGGTCCTCATTTGAGAGCCCCTTGTCTTCGCTGCCGAAAACACCGGCTATGGAAGCCCTAGGCACCTCCGCCAGTAGCGACTCCATCGCCGGCCCCAGATCCATCCCGTCGCACCGTTTCTTGCCGAGGCGTGTGGTGAACCCCATAGCCAGTTCGACCTCCGCAATAGCTTCGGAGAGGTCGTCCACAACCCTTAGCCCTTCGATTATGTGGCTTGCCTGGCCCCGCGCCATCGGCGCCAGCATCTTATCCTCAAGTACGCCCTCTGCCGGTCTCACCAGGGTTAGTTTCTCAAGGCCGAAGTTCGCCATCGCGCGGGCCACGGAGCCTACATTGCCCCCGTAAAGCGGGTCTACGAGGATTATCGATACTTCGCCTTTGAATGCCATTTGGTGAACCTCGCAAATTGAGCGGTTGTAGTTTGGCGAAAGTTTAACTTGAGGCCATGCCGCGATGCAAATATCCGGTATCCTTTAAAAAGAGAGCTTTCGAAATTATTTTGCCTGATTGAACTCCACTCAGGTAACCTTGAAAATAAAGAAATTTGAGATAATTTTACATAGTGGCGTAGGTAGTCGGATCAAATAAACCATAAAAGGAGTGTCTTAATGAAACTCAAGAAGTTTTGTTGTTTTGGCGCAGCTTCGGTGGCCTTCTTAATGGCCCTCTGCCTTGCGGGGTGCGGCTCGTCGTCGTCATCTTCAACCGGCACCATATCTATCTCTATCACCGATGCCCCCGTCGATGATGCCATGGAGGTCTACCTGACCTTTACCTCCTTCACCCTACTCGGCGTGGAGGGCTCGGCGGACCAGGGCCCCTATGAAATACCGGCGCAGTACCAGGGCGTCAACCTTATGGATTACCAGGGCAATGACCACGCCGCTTTAATCACCGACCTTGAGGTT
>PKTU01000145.1:0-850 GCA_002869005.1 Deltaproteobacteria bacterium | reverse complement strand
CGGTAGGCAACTACAAGGTGCGGCTCGACGCGGACCTCACCTTTACACCCGAAAATCAGATGTCATGGATTTCTTTCGATGAGGCCTCTGAGCGCTGCACCGGAGCCCCGATGGGCGAGGTTGTGTTTGACGAGGTTAGCGGAACCTGTCGATTTCCGCTCGTAATCCCCAGCGAAGAGGAGTCATGGTTCAAACCGAAGGGCGACGTTACGGTTACCGCTGGAGGTTCGAGCGCTTTTACCATCGAATTTGATTTGAGGAAGAACGTGGTCGACCCCCAAAACGCGGATGTGGCCTTTAAGCTAAAGCCCACCGGTCTAAGGTTGGTTAACGATACTGTTGTCGGCTCTATTGAGGGCGCAGTGGATGCGGCGCTACTCGAAACCGAATGCGCCGAAGGCTACCCGGTCGTATATCTATTTGATAGAAACGATGCGGTAGACGAATTCGTCCCCGACGATATACATCCCGACAACCTTACCTACATTACGAGCGTCCCCGTATTTATGGATTCTCCGACCACTTACGCCTACAAGGTCGGGTTTGTGCTTCCAGGCACCTATGGGGTTGCACTGCTCTGCGAGGAGGATGACCCTGAGGTTGACGAGCTCCTTACCTTCATCGCGTCGGCCGACGGGGTAATCGTCGTGGCGGGAGAGCCGGCAATGCAGCCGTTGCCGCCGTCGGAGTAACCACCGCTCGATGCCGAAGTGGGTATTTTTAGGGTATTTACAGAAAAACTACTACAGATATGAACTTTTTTGTTGTAAGGAGAAACTATTCAGCTAATACTTGAGAAAATATAAAAGTGTTTTAGTACCTTCCGATAAGAGCATAGCCGGAGCAATCC